>CANIAS010000004.1 GCA_947465495.1 Candidatus Pollutiaquabacter sp.
CACAACGACCGTTCATTCGGAATATGGAATGACGGAATTGCTGTCGCAAGCATGGTCGAAAGGAGAAGGCCGATACCATGCTCCGCCTTGGATGCGCGTAGAAACAATGGATGTTAACGATCCGTTTCAGCCAGTCGCAATTGGACAAACTGGAGTCATCCGTGTGCTTGATCTTGCCAATGTGCATTCTTGTTCTTTTATAATGACACAGGATTTGGGCCGAATCTCTGCTGATGGTTCTTTTGAAGTCCTTGGAAGATTAGACCAAAGTGATATTCGCGGGTGTAATCTGATGGTTATTTAATTGAAGCAAGGAATGAGCCCTTCGAGACGGTGAGTAATAAATAGTAACTTTGCCCATAGAAAATCTCATTATTTAATTTGCTTAGGATGGTTAGTAAAAGAAGAAGATTCATCATTATTATCATCTCCGTCTCATGCGGGAGTCTCATCTCGCTATGGATCGTGAAGCAGCGACTGGGTACGTTGAAGCCATCGGATTATTTTTCATTGGCTACTAATTTTTTCTTTGCCGCTGCGTTGGTCGTTGGTCTCTCACTTTTCTTGCAACGCATGAGCGATAAGGAAGACGAGGAGCAAAAAAAATGAGTCGGTTGTGCCGACTCATGGTAGTATCAATGCGAACGATTCTTATCAGCTGACTTTGATAAGGACGTAATTCTTCTTTCCTTTTTGCGCTAGCAGATAGCGGCCTTGAAGCAGATCTTCGACGGTGACCATGCGAGCAATGTCTTCGGCTTTATTTTTATTCAAGAAAACTCCACCGCCTTGCACCATTTTACGAGCTTCTCCTCTCGAAGGAAATATGCCGGTTACGTCAGAAAGAAATTCTACCAGGTTAATACCAGCCTCCAAGGTCGCGCGTGGCAATTCTACTTGCGGCACACCTTCGAAGACGGCTAATAAATCGTCTTCAGATAAACTCATCAACGCTTCAGCTGTTCCTTTCCCAAAGAGGATCTCCGACGCTTCTACGGCAGCATTATAGGCTGATTCAGAATGAACACGCACGGTGATGTCTTTTGCTAGTTCCTTTTGAAGTAATCGCGCATGTGGCGCTTTTGTGTGCTCTGCTTCTAGGGCTTCGATTTCTTCTTTGGTACGCAGGGTGAAAATCCGGATGTAATTGCTTACGTCTTCATCCGAGGAGTTCAACCAAAATTGATAGAATTTATAAGGAGATGTTCGGGCTGGGTCCAGCCAAACATTTCCTCCTTCTGTTTTGCCGAATTTCGTACCATCTGCCTTTTTAATCAGTGGTGTAGTCAACGCGAATGCCTCACCACTATCCTTGCGACGGATGAGTTCGGTGCCTGTTACGATGTTTCCCCATTGGTCGGATCCACCCATTTGCAACTTGATGCCTTTGTGTTTCCATAGCCAATAAAAGTCGTAGCCCTGCACCAACTGATACGAGAATTCCGTGAACGACATACCGGTTTCCAGGCGCTTTTGCACAGAGTCTTTTGCCAACATGTAATTGATAGAAAGGTGCTTGCCTACATCGCGAATGAAATCTAGAAATTTGAAATCCTTGAACCAGTCGTAATTATTGACGATTTCTGCTGAATTGGCTCCGCAATCGAAATCTAGAAAACGCTCCAATTGTTTTCTTTGACTATCGAGGTTGTGTTGTAAGGTCGCTTCATCGAGTAGATTGCGCTCCTGGGATTTTCCGGAAGGGTCACCGACCATGCCAGTAGCACCGCCAACCAGTGCAATTGGCTTGTGGCCGCATTGTTGGAAATGCAGTAAGGTCATTACCTGCACGAGGTTTCCAACACCCAACGAATCGGCGGTAGGGTCGAAACCGATATACCCTTTTACCGATTCACGGTTCAAAAGGTCCTCAGTATCCGGCATGATGTCGTGTAACATCCGTCGCCATTTCAGCTCTTCGACAAAGTTCTTTTTCATAGAACTGTAAATATAGCAACGCAACCGCTAATAATTGACCCTTTCCCAAGGTCTTGCGCCACGGAAAATTAACCATCTTCGCAGTAGAAATGTCAACAACTGCGGCCCCATGCCTAGTGACCGGTGCTACCGGACTTGTCGGTTCAAGGATCTGTCTTGATCTGCTACTTGCCGGCAGAAAGGTCCGCGCGCTCCGACGCGCGCAAAGTGACTGGAGTATCTTACATCGAACCTTTGCCCAATATTCGTCTTTGCTCGAAGAGATTGATTGGTTTATTGGTGATGTTACGGAAGTACTTTCAGTGTATGAAGCCCTTGATGGTATAGAAGAAGTATATCATGCGGCTGGGCTCGTTTCTTTTGATCCGAAAGATCGACTTCGACTATATAGCACCAATTCACAAGGCACTACGAACATGGTTAACATGTCGCTCGAACGTGGCGTTAAACGTTTTTGCCACATCAGTTCGGTAGCGGCCATTGGTCGTTCTGAGCAAGATGCGGTAATTGATGAATCGGTGGCTTGGACCAATTCATCCTTTAATACTGAATATGCTATCAGTAAATACGAGGCTGAACGGGAGGTATGGCGTGGGATTGAAGAAGGCTTGCAGGCTGTCATCGTAAATCCATCGATTATTTTGGGTCCCGGCGACTGGGAAAAGGGAAGTGGATTGTTATTTCGTGCAGTATGGAACGGCCTGAGATTTTATCCTTCAGGAACTACTGGCTTTGTAGATGTCCGCGATGTATCCTTAGCCGCTATTACGCTAGTGGAGAAGCGGGAATTTGGAAAACGTTTCATACTTAATTCTGACAGTATTCCGTATCGGACGGTTTTCACGGAAATTGCAAATGCATTAGGCAAGCCCCCCGTCAGCATCCGTGTTTCAAAAATGCTTTCGAATTTCGCCTGGCGTTTTGAAAAATTACGCTGCATGATTACAGGAGCATCACCGGTGTTGACGCGCGAAACAGCGCATACATCAATGGGTGTTTGGAATTATTCCGGAGAACGACTGACAAAAACAACTGGCATCCGTTGCATTCCCATAAGTCAATCTATTGCAGATTGGGCTGTAGTTTTTTTAAAGGAGCATTCTCAGCGCTGAGGCGCTCCTTGCATGGCGGTTAATCGTTCAATAACCTCATCGTAGATTTTTACAAGTTCGTCCGGATGGTCGGAATAGTAGGCCATGGTTTCCTTGAAGGCTGCTGATGTGGTATGGTGCTTGTCGAAAACACGACTATATTCAGTAGTTGGATTCGCCGCAATAGCAGCATCAGTCAATTTGTTGGCGCCCGCTTCTGCATCGGCTAGATGAAGCTCTGTAAGTATTGAAACCAGTTCGTCGTTATCGATGGTACGTTGATGTTGGCTCAACGCTGGACGCTGACAGGAACCGATCAAGAGGGTCGTACACAGCGCGACCAAACGCAGTATATAGTTCATCGGTCAAAAGTGATTCTGGACCCACTTCCGATTTCGTGGATTTTTCCATTTTCATAGACCAGGTTTCCATTTACCCAAGTATGTGTGACACGATGACGAAAGGTTTGGCCTTCGAATGGACTCCATCCGCATTTTGCCATGACATTCG
Source organism: Candidatus Pollutiaquabacter sp. (assembly GCA_947465495.1). Taxonomy (GTDB): domain Bacteria; phylum Bacteroidota; class Bacteroidia; order AKYH767-A; family 2013-40CM-41-45; genus Pollutiaquabacter. The sequence goes on from CANIAS010000004.1 coordinate 3,540, forward strand.
AGCGATCAACGGTCCATGGATGGTTGGGTGAAACCAGTGTAAGGTCTGCGTGGTATCCTTCGCGAAGGTAGCCGCGTTCGTGAATTCGGAAGAGGTCGGCTACGGAATGGCTGTATTTCTGTACAATTAATTCAGGGGTGAATATGCCTTGATCACATAACTCAAACAAGGCAGTCAGCGCGTGTTGGACCAATGGTCCGCCGGAAGGTGCTTGAAAATAAGGCGCGTTTTTTTCTTCCAACGTGTGGGGTGCATGATCCGTCGCAATCACATCAATTCGATTGTCAATGACAGCCGCACGAATTGCTGCGCGATCCATAGAAGATTTGATGGCTGGATTCCATTTGATGAAATTCCCTTTCTCCGCATAGTCCGCATCGGTGAACCAGAGGTGATGTATGCATGCTTCAGCTGTTATTTTCTTTTCGGCTAAAGGAAGTGAGTTGTCAAATAAGGAAAGTTCTTTTTCGGTACTGATGTGTAACACATGTAGACGCGTACCGTGTTTTTTGGCTAATTCGACCGCCATGGAGGAGGAAAGGTAACACGCTTCTTCTGAACGTATCAGTGGGTGGTGGTTGATGTTGACCTGGTCGCCGTATTCTAATTTGAAGCGTTCCGTATTACGTCGAATGGTTGCTTCGTCTTCACAATGTGTGGCAATTAATAGTGACGATTTAGAAAAAATATTTTCCAGAACGGAAGCACTATCGACGAGCATGTTGCCGGTGGATGAGCCCATGAAAATTTTAATACCGCAAACATTTTTTGCATCCGTTTTGAGAACTTCTTCGACGTTGTCGTTGGATGCCCCCATGAAGAAGGAGTAATTCGAGATGGAGCGAGTACGTCCCAGCTCATATTTTTCCTGAAGCAATGACTGAGACAACGTATTTGGAACAGTGTTGGGCATCTCCATGAAAGAGGTGATTCCGCCCGCTACTGCTGCCCTAGATTCTGTAAAAATTTCTCCTTTATGGGTAAGTCCTGGTTCTCGGAAATGAACTTGGTCGTCAATCATGCCAGGCATCAGGTAGGCACCATCAGCGTCGATGATCGAAGCGTGCGCATGCGATAAACCTTGTCCTATTTTTTCGATACGTCCGTGCTGTAAAAGCACATCGCCTTCGTAGGTTTTTCCTTCGTTGACAATGCGTGCGTTTTTAATCAGAGTGATGCTCATAACTAAATGATGATTAATTCACCTTTTTATACTTGCGAAAGAAACTCTTCCATTTCAACTGCATGACGCCGAAAATTGCTTCTTTGAAAATACCTTTGCTCATCTTGCTGGTGCCTTCGGTACGATCGGTGAAGATGATTGGTACTTCGATTATTTTGAAGCCGTGTTTCCACGTGGTAAATTTCATTTCAATCTGAAAGGCATATCCAATAAAACGGATTTCGTCGAGCTGGATTGTTTCGAGTACTTTTCTGCGATAGCAGACAAATCCTGCTGTTGTGTCCATGACGTGTATGCCCGTAATTATGCGCACATAGACGGATGCATAGTAGGACATGATAATTCTGCCCAATGGCCAGTTTACCACGTTCGCTCCTTTGATATAGCGTGAACCAATAGATAGGTCTGCACCATTTACTGCGCAAGCATCATATAGGTGAAGCAGGTCATCAGGATTGTGCGAAAAATCACAGTCCATTTCAAAGATGTATTCATAGGAACGCTGCAACGCCCATTTGAATCCGTGAATATATGCTGTACCGAGTCCAAGTTTTCCCGTTCGCTCTTCCAAGAACAGGCGACCGTGGAACTCGCCCATCAGTTTTTTTACAATCGAAGCGGTTCCATCTGGCGAACCGTCGTCAATAATGAGTAGGTGAAATGGCTTGGTCAGGGAAAAGACTTTCCGAACCATCTTTTCGATGTTCTCTTTTTCGTTGTAGGTAGGTATGATAACTAACGAATCGGACACGTCGCTCACTTTCTACAAAGGTACAGAAAAGTTGAATGTTGATTCAGAGTAGTGTAATAGGGGCCTTAAGCCCCCTTTTTAATCTCTTCCACCACCGTTGGATCCAAAAGGGTAGAAGTGTCTCCAAGATTATCAACGTCGCCTTCCGCCACTTTTCGAAGGATTCTTCGCATGATTTTACCAGATCGTGTTTTTGGCAAGCCTCGAACAATCTGAATTTTATCCGGTTTAGCAATCGGACCAATAACTCTGCTTACAACCGCTTTGATCTCTTCGCGCAACAAGTCATTATCGGCAAGTTCGTTAGTGCAAATGACGTAAGCATAGATTCCTTGACCTTTAATAGTATGCGGATAGCCAACTACCGCAGATTCCACGATATCTGGATGCTGATTGATAGCGTCTTCGACTTCTGCTGTTCCGATGCGATGTCCGGAAACGTTCATGACATCATCGACACGACCTGTAATGCGATAATATCCTTGTTCATCGCGCTTGCATCCGTCTCCTGTAAAGTAGCGTCCAGCATACGTTGCAAAGTAATTGATTCGACAGCGTTCGTGGTCGCCATAGGTGGTTCGAATGATCGACGGCCATGGATAACGGATGCATAAATTTCCTTCGACACCATTGCCGGTGATTTCTTTTCCGTCTGCATCGACCAGAAGTGGCTGCACACCTGGCAATGGCAGCGTTGCGTAACTTGGCTTTAGTGGCGTAATTCCCGCCAGCGGTGAAATTAAAATGCCACCGGTTTCCGTCTGCCACCAGGTATCGACGATAGGACATTTTCCTTTGCCAATGTGCTGATGGTACCAATGCCAAGCCTCTTCATTGATGGGTTCGCCTACAGTTCCAAGTATGCGTAACGAATCGAGCAGATAGGGAGTAACAAAATCAAGTCCGGCTGCTTCCAGAGATCGGATGGCAGTGGGTGCGGTGTAAAAAATGGAGACACGATGTTTATCGATGGTTTGCCAAAAACGTCCGGCATCCGGCCAGGTTGGAATGCCCTCAAAGAGTACGTTAGTAGCACCGGAAAGTAACGGCCCATACACGATGTAGGAGTGCCCGGTGATCCAACCTACATCTGCCGTGCACCAGTAGATGTCGTCTGATTTTGGTTGAAATACATTCTGAAAAGAATAAGCGGTATACACCATGTATCCTCCGCAGGTGTGAACAACACCTTTGGGCTTTCCCGTCGAACCGCTGGTGTAAAGGATGAAGAGCATATCCTCGCTGTTCATAATCTCAGCGGGACAATTCGCATCTACCTTTTCCATTTCATCCTTCCAAAGTTTGTCTCTCCCTGCTACCAGTCGCACGTTCGAGCCGGTACGCTCAAGTAATATCACCGTTTTGACACTGGGGCAAACTTCCAGTGCTTGATCGACAATTTCTTTTATCGGCAATTCTTTATTTCCACGAAAGGCCCCATCGCTGGTAATGACCATGCAGCATTCGCTATCTTGAATTCGATCACTGAGTGATTGAGCGGAGAATCCGGCAAATACGACAGAATGGATGGCTCCGATGCGTGCGCATGCTAGCATCGCAATCACTGCTTCAGGAACCATCGGAAGATAAATGCAGATTCGATCTCCTTTGCGGGCTCCATTTTTCTTTAAAACGTTTGAGAACTGGCACACCTGCTCGTGCAGCTGACGGTAGGTCAACCTACGCACTTCTTCATCGGGGTTGTTCGGTTCCCAAATGATGGCAGTTTTTTCACCATGATTGGCAAGATGACGGTCCAGGCAGTTTTCTGTAATGTTCAATTGCGCGCCGTCAAACCACTTGATGTTTGGTTCCGTGAAATTCCAGTCTACTACCTGATCCCATGGTCGTTGCCAGCGAAAGGAGCTCGCGATATCGGCCCAGAATCCTTCAGGATCTTGGACACTTCGTTCATAGGCACGATGATATTCTTCCAGGTTGTTGATTCGTAGCATGATGTCTAGTTTTAACTCTCCTTCGAAGGTAATCAGATGTCAGAAATATCTGAATATCTTTGTAGGAATAATAGGAGCATCGATTCACGGTCGACTTCCGCAATTTAAACTTACACTACTATGAAATTGTTTGTAAAGAATATTTCCGACGAGGTCAACGAGATGCTGCTCGAGTCTATTTTCCGTCAGTACGGCGATGTCTTGAACACCAAAATCGTGTATGATCGCATCACGTGGGAGTCAAAAGGATTTGGTTTCGTCGAATATAGCAAGAAGGAGGATGCCTTGAAAGCCATTGAAGGATTGAATGGCCGTGAGTTAGTTGGTAAACAATTGGTGGTCATGGAGGCCGTGGACAAGCCACGGTAATATTTAATAATCTAACAGGTTGATGATTTAACGATGGGTCTTTTTCGCCGGCATCTTTTTTTCGGCACACTTGCCACCCTATTATTCTGCAACCAACCCGTTGCTGCAGGACAGTCGACGTTGCTGGATACCATTGAATACAGTTTGCATCAGAAGCCACGTTTTTTTTGCAATCTTTTAACCTATAATTCATTTGTCAGTGATGAGTTCGTGAACTTCTTTGGGTTCAAGGCTGGTCTTAAATACAATAAGCGAATCAAATTCGGACTTGGTTTTTTCTACCTCAATCCGAATGCAGTTGTCTCCAGTATTCGCGTCCAAGAGGATTCCTTAGTCACGCAGACGAACGGGGAGTTGCAAGCGAGATTTTTTACGCTCAGTGCCGAATATATCTACTTCAGCAAATTCCCTTGGCAATTTTCTGTATTCCCCTTGGAATTTGGTGTAGGCGGAGCCCATTACCGGTATATAAGTCAGTTGGGTGATCACCCGAGGCTGGAGACACCGGATGTCGCGTTGATTTTCTATCAACCTTCCATTACTGCTCAATATTCGATTTTTAAGTGGTTTGGAGTTGGTGCCTCAGCGGGTTATCGTTTTACGTTATATAGCTCCAAGGAGGTGAAGGAGGACTTCAATTCCATTGGTTTCTCCATCGGTATTCGTCTTTTTGTAGACGAAGCCTACAAGGCCGTATTTCCTTCCGGACTTCATCTTAGTAGCGGCAAAACCGTGAAATAATGTTGTCGTAGTACTGACTTACGAACTGTTAACTCGATTATCTTTACTCTACCATGTCCAACCCGAATCTAGATCCTTCCGGTTTCCAGTTGTCGCAGGGCGAAAAGGAAATCGAAAAAGCGTTGCGACCGCAGGCGTTCGAGGATTTCTCCGGCCAATCAGCCATCCTGGACAATTTACGTGTCTTTGTGGAAGCCGCTCGGCTTCGTGACGAAGCCTTGGACCATGTCTTGTTGCATGGACCTCCTGGATTGGGTAAGACGACCCTTGCTTACATCGTTGCCAATGAGTTGGGCGTGAACATTCGAACGACTTCCGGGCCGGTATTGGACAAACCTGGAGACTTGGCAGGGCTATTGACCAATTTAGAACCCAACGATGTTTTGTTCATTGACGAAATTCATCGATTGAGTCCGATCGTCGAAGAATACCTGTATTCAGCGATGGAAGATTACAAAATTGATATCATGATTGAATCTGGTCCCAATGCAAGGTCAGTGCAGATCAAGTTGAATCCATTCACGCTCATTGGCGCTACTACACGATCCGGGCTATTGACATCGCCGTTGCGTGCTCGTTTTGGGATCAACGCTCGATTGGAATATTACGATGCTTCGCTGTTGCAACGTATCATACGACGTGCTGCGAGCATCCTTCAAGTAACTATCGAAGAAGATGCTGCCCTTGAAATTGCTCGTCGTAGTCGTGGAACTCCACGAATTGCAAATGCACTGTTACGGCGAGTTCGGGACTTCGCACAAATTAAAGGCAATGGGATCATTGATCAGGCTATTGCACAATACGGACTTTCCGCGTTGAATGTTGATCAACATGGCCTCGATGAAATGGATAATCGTATTCTGCAAGTAATAATTGAAAAGTTCAAAGGTGGCCCTGTTGGACTCACCACCATTGCTACGGCAGTAGGCGAGGAAGCGGGTACCATCGAAGAGGTGTACGAGCCTTTTTTAATTCAAGAAGGATATTTGAAACGCACACCACGGGGACGAGAAGCAACAGAATTCGCCTATCAGCACGTGGGAAAGACTTACGGTGGTGGCGAAGGGACACTCTTTGGATAATGGATGGCATGCAGTAAAAACGCACTTCGAATTCAGTTCAATGAATTCAATGATGTTTTTTCAAATAGTGTTTATCCTGATAGACAACGCTTGATTTTTTTAGCAATCTGCTCTTGAACACCATTCATACCGCTATGTTGGAATCCGCACCTTCCAGAAATGCCCAGTTGATTCGCGCTGAAGCGATGCGGTTGGGTTTTTCTTTTTGTGGTATTTCAACGGCAGGATTTCTGGAAGAGGAAGCTCCCCGTCTTGAACAATGGTTGATGGAAAACCGTCATGGAAAGATGGGATACATGGAACGGCATTTTGATGAACGACTTGATCCACGATTGTTGGTGCCAGGCGCCAAGTCGGTGGTATCTCTACTATTTAATTATTTTCCGTCATTATCAATACAACCTGAAGAAGCTCCGAAAATTTCCCGGTATGCCTATGGTGAAGATTACCACTTCGTAGTCAAAGACCGACTATTCGAACTCCTTCAATTTATCCGAGATCATATTGGTGAAGTCGATGGCAGAGCTTTTGTCGATTCGGCACCGGTTCTTGAAAAGGCCTGGGCTGCTAAAAGCGGTACAGGATGGATTGGTAAGAATGCAAACCTAATTACTCGTTCGGGGGGTAGTTACTTTTTCGTAGCAGAACTAATTATCGATTTGGAAGTACTCCCCGATGGACCGTTGCAGGATTACTGCGGCAGCTGCACACGTTGCATCGATGCATGTCCAACGCAGGCAATTATTCGTCCTAAAGTGGTAGATGGCAGTAAGTGCATTTCCTATTTCACGATCGAACTGAAAGAAGAAATTCCCGTTTCAATGTCTGGTCAGTTCGGAGATTGGGTATTCGGATGTGATGTGTGCCAGGAAGTTTGTCCGTGGAATCGTTTTTCAAAACCGCATAGCGAACCAAGATTCGCACCGATGGATGCCATTAAAGAATGGAGCGATAAAGAGTGGGAGGAAGTTACGGAAGAAACTTTTCGTAAGGTGTTCAAACGGTCTCCACTGAAGAGGCCTGGGTTTGAAGGTTTAAAACGAAACCTGGCTTTTAGGAAGAAAACTTCCTGAATACTTGAACCACCACGTCGGAGTAGGCGGTGAAGGTGGCGATACACCATATTCTTAATAGACGGCGCTCGTCTTTCTGAAGTAATTGAAGCGCTTTAGTTAGTTCTTTACTAAACAAGCTCTTGTCGAAACTTACCTTGGTAAGTATCTGCTTCGTGTATTCGTACATAGTTATTGATAACAAATTAACGGAGAACTAATATAGCATTCGACCGTTGCCTCGTCAAGTAAAAGTTATTAAGAAAATGTATTTTGAAAGGAATTGGATGAATTTATCCGAGTTTTGCCAGAAATGGGAAGCAAAAAAGGGGTCCTTCCTGGGACCAATTATTTTTCAGACCAGCGGAAACTTTGTTGAGTAAGTCCTGCCAAGTCAATGACACGATCCACTACGGTAGCAGCTAATTGCCTGAAGTCAACCGGCTTGGAATAAAAGGAAGGTGAAGCCGGACAAATAATGCCACCTGCTTCCGTTACGGTCTTCATGTTATTAATGTGTATGAGACTGTACGGAGTATCGCGAATGACTAGGATAAGTTTTCTACGTTCTTTAAGAATTACATCAGCAGCACGTGTAATTAGATCATCCGAAATCCCTGTTGCAATACGTCCCATCGTACCCATGGAGCACGGACACACAATTAAGGTGTCATACTTGGCCGAACCGCTTGCGAACGGAGCAAAGAAGTCTTTCTTATCGTAGGTCTTGAAGGGTAGGTTTTCAAAAGAACGATTGCCCAATTCATATTCCCAAACATCTTTGGCGTTATCAGATAATACTAATCCTACATCGTCGATTTGATCTGATAGCAATTGCAGTTTTTCCAGCAGCACGCTGGCATAGACAGAGCCACTGGCGCCTGTTACGGCTACAACTATTTTTTTTCGGGAAGTGTTCATTTAAAAATAACAGCCTGGAACTTAAATGGTTCTTACTAAGTGTAAATATACAACAGGCGGTCGATTACCTGGAGCGCTGAGTCAGACGATTAAAGCAAAATCTACCTATTACCGCTCCCAGGCAATTTGCTGCTGCATCTCGCAGGTCACCGCTACGTCCGATAAAAACACTGTATTGAAGGTATTCCAATAGCCCTCCATAGATGCAGGTAATCCATACCCAGTGCCAATTTCCGAAGGTGCGCTTTACAGTTAAAGGAAGTACATCAGCTCGAAATAGCAGAAAGGAAAGTATCCCAAAAAGAAATAAATGAGTGACCTTATCCCAACGAAGCCATTGCCAGAAGGTAATGACAGGAAGAGTATGCCCCGGTAGGGCACAGGCAATGAAAACAACCACCGCCCAAACAATGGGCGGCCACCATTTCCTGTGTGGGATGTTCATTGGTGGATCAAGCTCCTACGAGCTGCTGGTAAGCAGCCGAAGAAAGTAGATGCTCCAGCTCAGGCGCATTTGAAATCTCAATCTTGATCATCCAACCATTTCCATATGGATCTTTATTGACAGATTCAGGATTGCTTTCCAAGTGTGGATTTACTTCTACGACTTTTCCGGATACCGGCATGAAAAGGTCGGAAACGGTTTTGACTGCTTCGACGGTACCGAAAACGGTTTCTGCTGATAATGTCTCGCCTGCGGAGGTAATGTCCACATAAACGATATCACCTAGTTCTCCCTGAGCAAAGTCGGTGATACCTACAGTAGCGATGTTGCCATCCACCATGATCCATTCATGATCCTTGGTGTATTTGAGTTGATCCGGAAAGTTCATGCGGCAAATGTACTAAAAAATAGGTGACTCGTGCGGCCTTACCCAATGCCTTATTGAGCCAAGGTAAATCGAATACTGATACCTGCGTTCGTATTGGCGGTTGGATAACTGGAGGAAACAAACGGATTGTTGGCGTTGTACTCGTAGAATGCGCGGATGTTGAAGCGTTCGTTGATCGGATAGTCAGCCGATAGTTTGACGCCTAATGTCCGGCTACCGGAACTTGGTTGATTCGTTCCTTCAATGGCTTTACGCAAAATCGTCGTGTTATTACGCATGTTGATATCGGCACGCAGGCTAAGGTCGCTGGTGATTCGCTTGGGTCCAGTTTTAAAAGGGAACTTCACCTTTTTGATTTTGTATCCTACGCCAATCACATATTCCACGCCACGTACTTCAGTTACTTGAATATTTGAATAAGCAAGAGTCAACGTACGGTCGCGACGAATTTCAAAACGTGTTTGAAGACTGTTCTTCCAGGTCATGTCAATTCCAATCAACGGTGATAGCTGTTCAGCAATGGTCACTTGTTGGAAATCATATTGCGGAATGAAGTTGCCGATGGTGTCTCGGTTAGAAGAGTAGCCGTCGTTTTGGGTATAGAGCAGATTTTGCGAGAAGGAATTGATACTATATACAGAGCGGTATCCATGGGAAAGACTGAAAGATTGTAGGAAGCTTTGGAACAACGGCAGCTTTGATAGTCCATCATAGGTAACGCGCCAGTTTGGTCGTGGGATCTCAGGGAAACGATTGAGGAAACGTTTTTCAGGTTGCTTGCCTGAGTAAGCCGATAAGAACGCCGTTGTCAGAACTTCCGCTTGGGATTGCCCATAACCGAAGCGGTATCCGGGAACGGTGTCGTTACCAGGTGTGTAATTTGGATTCTGTCCAGCCAGTAATTGCGACGCGTTGCTACGGTAATCAAGGAAGTTGATCCAGTTCTGGTTGGAATAGGTCTTATCATCCTTAACAAACTGAGTGCTCCACGTGAGGTAGGAGATGGAAAAATTCCCCGATTCTGTTGGACTATAGGTTTGGTAAACACCATCTGCATTGGCACGGAAGAATTCACTGTGCGTGATGGAGAGATTACGATTGCCAGTTAATTCAATGCGGAAAGATTTGACCGGTTCAATGGTCAAGCGAGCCGTCAAATTCTTTTGCTGGTTCGTACTGTAGAAGGAGTTCAATGTGGTATCAAGAGTCAGCCATTTGTAACGCACTGCTTCGCCGCGTATGTCTTCCTGGCTACCCATCACGAAACCTAGAGTTGGAGCAGGCCCTTGACCAAGATAATTCCAATCTTGTCCCATGAAATCGGGTTTCGGTCTGAAGCCCGGCAACGAAGTACCATTGGTGACGCTATAGGTGATAGCTCCCGATTTGGTCATCATCACAAAGTTTGCAAGGCCGCGAATAATTGGATTGATCTGCGATGGTTGTTTTTTCTGGGTAGAATCACGCGGACTTCTCAGGCTATCCGAAGGTGATTTTGGACGGGCAGGTTGCCGCGATGCCGATTTGGTCGATTGCTGGTTGACGCGTTTGAGGAACGGGATCTTATTATACAAAGTGGTGAATGTCAAATTCGCATTCGCTTGAATCGTCTGTGAGTTTTGAATGGTATTCGCGTACGGATTCTGTCCGATGAGTCCGGTGGCTGAATCGCGGTATAATCCCGATGATGTCCATCCAAAATCTGCACCATAACGAACGTTCATGTTCACCCAGTCGGTCAGTGGCAGTTTGTTCAGTGGAATGTTATAGGTAAGATTCCAGGTGTGACGATAGCTGTTGAGACGACCAAAGCGCATCAAGTTCGTTTGAATGGAGTCCCGCTCTTCTCGGGTGTCGATTCGTCCGATTGGTTCATCGATAATCGCCGCAGCATTGGAGTTAAAATCAAGCTTCAGTGATTTGGTCAGGTCCCAGTTAAGTCCATACGATCGCGTCATGTTAAACGTTTTGATGAACGTAGGATCTAGTCGGAAGGCCAAACCGCTGTTGTTGCGCAGCTGGGTCTCAGCATAAGTCCGATCCAGCGCAATACGCGCATTAATGCCGGAAGGAAGTGGATTGAAATTAAAATCTTTCACAAGTTTCAACCAGTTTGAGCTCATCGCCTTGCCGCCGACTTTATCAAAAGGCTGGAGGGGTTTCGAATTATTGTTGAAGTTGTAGGCAATAGCGCCTTGTGTGTTCTTCGCAAATCCGTACTCGATGTTGTAGTTTCGTTGATAGATTTCATTGTAGATGTAGGTGAAATTCAGGTTTTCTACATCGTAAATGTGGGACTTGGCGGAAGACGATGTTTTCGTCTTTCTAACATTGGTGAAGTTGATGCTTTTTCGTTGCGTGTAATCTTGTGTCTGCTGGGCTAGCGAATCTCGCACCTCGGTGGAGGGTGTTGCATCTAATGCTTTACTCAAAAGAACGTCTGGATCCAACGGATTGTATTCCGGATTCACGAATGATTCGCCGTACGAGAAATACATAGGCACTTTAACCCCTGAATTCTCCGGAAGGAATTTGCCTAATTCAAGGTTCGTGGAGAAGTCGTAGGAGTTTCGATTATAGCGGTCGCCTTCACTTACTTTTTTCTCAATGCTTCGCCATCCAGCGGTGTTCTTGTTGCCAACGATCGTCATGTTCCCCAGATCGGCCAGTTTGGCACTGATACGAGCCGTAGAAGCCCATCCGCCTTGCTCGTCGAAATTGGTCATTCGCAACTCATTCACCCAGACTTCGGCACAGAGTTTCTCGCCCGTTCCACCTGGATCTTTTGGATTTCGTACACCAATTAAAATCGATCGAATGTTTGATAAGTTCGGTGAGCCCTTCACGGTGATGGTCCTGTCACCAACGGTGATGGTGTAAGGCGTCAACAACGTGACGTTGGTATTTGTTAACTGCGCATTGTTGCGCTGCAACTTCACGTCGATCAATTGTTCTAAGTCGATGTCAAGGTTGTTGGCTTCTGGCCAAATTGCATCCGGATCACTGGTGTTCCATGGTGTAACTGTCAGCGGAATATCGTATTCGTAATAGTTCTGACTTAAGTCACTTCCAAGTCGGATGAAGAGGTGAAGCTGACCATTTTGCAAGTTGTCTACTGGCCCACGTGATTCTGCATGCGAGAACATCTGAAGATTCTTGTAGGAACGAAGATCCAGTTGGGTGTTGCGGTACGCTGCACGTGCATCGCCATCGGCCAGGTCGCATACGCGAAGTGATAGTGAAGCTTCGTTGAGGTTCGCTGTTTGGGTGGTAGTGATATCTCGCTCACGAACAATGCCTGGTGGTACCACGTACGGAATTGGATCACGTGCGCCATTCTCTTCAATACTTACGGTGGAAATATCAAATTGGGTCTCTCCCGGAACTTCAGGAGTCGGCGCGTATTCTCCGGGATTTAGCAGTGAGTACTGATAAGTTCTCCAGTCTCCGCGGAGTAATTCAAGTCGAGCAAAACGAAGTACTACCGGTTTTTCAAAGCGCTTCATGTACATGCGGATGAAGCGGATGTTTTGAATATCAACTTCACCTACAGTTTTATTCGGTTGACGGATTGGAATTTTGAATTGATACCATTTGATAGAGCCCGTTGTATTGTTTGCATAACGCACCGGCGACTCGATCATATCTGAAATATAATTTTGTCCAACGACCATGTCAGATGGACGGAGATTCACCTTGTATTGATAATAATTCTCGCCTACCTCCATGTTGTTATCACGGTTGATGTCCTCCATGTCAGGTAGCGTGGTAGCTGTTGACTGTATGCCGTCAATGGTGCCGTTCGCCGGTGAATTACCCTGGTGGCCGTTGTAGCGTTTGTAGCGACTTAGCGGACTCGCATTGGTGTCGCTGTACGCAGGGTTGAGGAAGTAGAAGTAGTTGTCATTGGAAGGATCACTTGAGGCGACGTTGTAAGCTACTGAACCACTACCGTACAGGTTGTTGATACGGTCGAGGTAGGAGTTTTTGAAGAAGTTGCGTTCTGCTCCATCATCCACACCATCCAGTCCTACGTCTTGCGCTGTTCGACTCTCCGCACTATTGTCAAACGCATTGACGATGGATTGAATCGTTGAGTAACGACTCCAGTTTGAATTTTGTGTTGTGTAATTGTTCGTAGGTGCAGGAAGTCCATTTTCAAAGCTCTTGTATCCGTCGCGCAGAATATCTTCGGAAAGATTACCCAAGTTGAAATACAATTCACCACCAGTTCCGTCATTGAGTGATCCGTCTGCAAAAGGATCCATGACCCAGAACTGTATGAACTCGATGTTGCTCGCCTCAAAGTCGGTCGTTTCAATTTTGCGCATTACACCCCCCCAACGCGTCGATGGATCTCTCAAGGAGCCATCCGCGTTTATACCTGCTGAGATGCCTGGGGTAGGATCTACGTCGTAGTTGTACTGACCTTTTTCATCGGGATAAAAGGCAACGTTCATACACGTAATAACCTGCGGGCCGCCAACTTGTGAACGGTTTGGAAATACTTCCGCTTGTGGAACTTCACGAACGTAGTTGTTGCTCTCGTCATTAGCATCAATATCCGGCGGTGTCAGTCCTGCTTGATCACGCTGGAACAAAGGATCTACATAATACCAGGCGATACGTCCACGGTTATATCCGTTGATTAAGCTATCGTTATAGTCTGCTTCTGGGAACATGCCGAGTTCCGTTTGGCCCATCGGTGTGCTCGACAAATACCAACTTCCTGGATTTCGCATGTCCAATGGTGTGATGGCACCTTCAAAATCGTCGATGTAGGCATTTCCTTCTTTCCCGATGGATCGATTGTGACCAGGAATCATCTTGGCCGCTTCAGCAGCTACGGTGATGTTGGAAACTTCTCGAGTGTCGTAGAAAGGAAGTTTATCCAGCATCTTTGTCAGGAATCTGGAATCCGTGCGATAGGTTCCATCTACCCCCAACATCCAGTTAGAGATGGGCTCGTCTCCGATGTTTACTTTTTGTGTCAGCGGCCGTTCATTGAGGTGGAGCATCGTGGCTCCAAGTTGGAAATCTTTGTTGACGGTATAATCAAAACGATTCCCAAAGAAGGTCTTGGTTTGTAGATTAAACATCTGCTGACTTTCCAAGGATACCTTGATGGGCGTGTTTGATTTCAAAACACCATCATTGATAATCTTGACGCGTCCCAAGGTGTAGTCAACGGTATAGTCCACATTTTCTTTCAGCGGAACACCACCTGCAGTAACGGTTACAGATCCTCTCGGAACGTTGATAGCGTTCAGCGGGATGTCGCTACCAGCAGCTGCCTGGTAGGATCCACGCATGCTGAATTTATTTTTTTCTGGTTGCTGCTGTGCAGCGGTCTTGGTTGAATCGTAAAGGGCGTCGTAGGCGTATTGGTCGGCTAAGGCAGTATTGCCGCAGAATTTTGATCGTAAGTAACTTCCGAATGGTTCACGCACTGGAAAAATCATTCGACCCGTTTGAGTATTGATGGTAATCCCATTTACAAAGTCGAAAATACCATCTGGCTGCGGATCACCATTCGTGTTTAGCTGATCCATGTTCATCAATCGGACCAACGGAATGCCCTGTACGGTGCTACATCCATCCGGGATGTAATTGATGTTTCCGCCAATTTGGTCGTCTTGGTACAATACATCCAGCCGGAAATCTTTTTGCGAAACGTTATATCCTCCGAGGGAGTAGATGTTACGCATCATTAAATCCCAGGTATAAAATTTTGGAGAGAAACCCGTACTGCGAATCAGTTTCACAAATAACGCCTGCGTACCGGTAATGTTGGAATTGTAGGTGGAGATCTCACCAACTCGGTGCAAGCGTCCGTTGTAGTTGTATTCGAAGGCAACTGCCAGCACTTGATTGGGCTCCAGGGCGGTATTCAGCGAGATGTAACCAAGCTGCGTATTCAAGGTGTATTCAGAAGCTTGAAGTAACCGAGCATTCTCAACGGTTTCGAAGTTGCGCGTCCGACAGTAGCTGTTCGAGGTGCAAAGCGGATCCAGAATGGAGGAAGCTGCTGAGATGGAACGAAGTTGTGTAAGTCCACCAACACCGAGCTTGTCGTACAGATTATTGGAAGAGTCGGACGGCTCAACAACATTCCAAGGTGCGCCGGAAGGTCGGTCAATCAGCGACTGGCCAGAGTCAGGAAGGTATTCTCCAAGATCAGCAAATGCTACGATGTTCCGGTTCTGTTGAGTCTGCGAAGAAATGAAACTGCGTGAGGTGACCCATACTTCAATTCGGGTGATGTTGAAAGGCGAACTGATTCGGTTGAGCTGACTGAGCGTCTGGTCGTAGCGATCCTTGAAGAATTGAGAAAGGAAGAAGTGACGGTTGGCTTCGTATTGGTCGGCGGTGATGCTAAACGTGGTGGTTTGGGCACCGCCTTTCACATCAACTGTTTGCGACTTGCCGCGTTGCTGGCTATATACGCTAGTGACTTTCAGTTTGCCAAACTGTAATTCCGTCTTGATACCGAACAAACTTTGTGAGCCTTGAATCAACTGACTGTTAAGCGGGAAGTTGATGTTACCAGCTTCTATTTTACGTATTATGTCGTCCTCGTATCCCGTGTATTCGATCTTCATTTGATTTTCGAAGTCGAACGTTGCCTGAGTGTTGTAATTCGTGGTCAGTTTCATCTTATCGCCGATGTTGGCGATGACGTTCATCTGGATTTGCTCTCGGAAATCAAAGGTGGTTACCTTGCGTTGTTTTTCAGGCAACGCAGGATTTTCATTCTTCGCTACATTAATGGCAAAGAATAATTCCGCAGAGCCTTGAGGCCGGATATCAATCGTGTTACCTCCGAAAATGCGGTCGAATATTGGACTGTTGACCGTGATTTTGGGAGCAAAGGCCTTTTTATTCAATTTGTCCTCTTCATTGGCTCGTTGGCGCCAATAATCTTTGGTGGAATTGTGAAATTCCTGATCCACAAATTCTTCAAAGGACAAGTAGCTCGGATTCCGGTAAAAGAGCTTCCCCATTTTTTCGGAAATGTTGTATTCGTTGTCCTCGGTATCATATTCCACATCGGGTTGGATGTTGGACGGATCACTTAAATACATAGGACTCTCGGAGCCAGGTGTGGAGTACTGGTCCGCGATACGGTCTTCAAAGGGGTAAGGAAGGCTGACATTCGAGTCAGTTTCAGCAATCACTTCGTCTGACATCTCCTCGGAAACGATTCCGACAAAACGTGCAGGCTCATCGGCTGCCCATACCATGGACACTAATGACAATGCTGTTCCGAACCCGAAAAGATATCGTTTAAAATTCTTCAAGGGTGAATAAACGGGCTGATAATGTGTTTATTGGTAAAGTCAGCTCAAATAGGGCGGGATTAGGTTCAAAGGCCCTAATTTACGTCAAATTTTGGATAAAAACCCCTAAAATCAGAGGGATTTTAGGACCTGCCGGATTAAATCTTCGACGGATAGTCCCGGGTCTTTTTGAAGAAGCTTGTCCAATGCTCCATCGACAGTATTTCGTTGAAAACCAAGGGTTAAAAGAGCCGCTGAAGCTTCTTCCTTTACTTTAAGCGAACGTAGGGCTCCAGGCATATTGGTTTCTCGGGTAAGTTTCCCGCGCAATTCAAGAATAACTCGCTGTGCCGTTTTCTCGCCAATGCCTTTTATTTTCTTCAGCCGACCAACGTCTTCTGCGGCGATGCAAGCCTCGATTTCTGTGGGATTCATGGACGATAGCATCATACGCGCTGTATTACAGCCGATCCCCGAAACAGAAATCAATGAACGGAATAATCTTCGTTCCTCTTCGCCATTAAATCCGAATAACGTATGCGCATCCTCGGTGATGTGCAAATGGGTGAGCAGGTGTACTGATTCGTCGTCCTTTAGTTGGGAAAAAGTATGCAAGGAGATATTGACGAAATATCCTACTCCGCCGCATTCGATAATGCAGTAGGCTGGATTTTTTTCTACAAGTTTGCCGTGAAGATGGTGAATCATGCCTTAAAGGTACAAACAGCAACGTCAGTAAATAACCTTACTTCATTTTTACGATATGATGTATTTCTACGCCTTCCGAAGATCGAATTTTTAAGAGATAACTTCCAGCTGACAATGGTGCTGCTACTGTTGTTAAATCAATTCTTCCAGGTGTTGATTCCACCGAAACATGAAGTAGTACTTGACCGGCCATATTCATAACCTCTAATTCCTCAATGGATGCGTTGAATTGGTTTTTCCCCACGAACAATTGATCGTGAAATGGATTCGGATAAACGGTACTAACCTTCGCAGCTGTAGTTGTAGGTACGCTCGTAAAAATGGGATCGATATTTAAGCTCCAACTCGATCGTCCATAACTGGCTGCATATAAGGTGCGTGATGACTCATGAAGCCGAAGGTCGGATACGGGAACTACAGGCATGTTGCTGCCAGCTATTGTCCAGTTTTGACCAAGGTCAAGTGTCACATAAACACCTACATCCGTGGCGATGAAAAGTGTAGAGTCGTGATCAGGATCAGGTACCAAATCGTTGCAAGGCACATCTGGCAGGTTTCCGTCTATGCTTAACCAGGTTTGACCGAAATCTGCACTGCGGTAAACGTGTGCTACTGGATCGTGAAATCTATAACCGGATAACGTTGCATAGACAATGGCTGCATTGTGGGGATCCACCGCTACATGCGTCACCCACCGGATGCTGCTCATGGGATTTACCCGTTGCCAGTTAACTCCATAATCCAACGTAACCCATACATTGCCATCGTCTGTGCCACAGTAAATAATGTTGGTATCAGAAGGCGCCATAGCAAGTGTTGTTATCGTTCCCCACGTAATGGGATACCCGAAAAAGGAGTGATCGGTAAGATCCGGACTTATGCTTTGCCAATTATTTCCTTGATCGTACGTCACGTTCAGGCGATTGCTTCCAAGGAAAACCGTGCTGTAGGATTGCGGATTGAATTCAATCGGAGTGTTCCAATTAAATCGATCGTTTGGATCGATGCCATTCACGCCGGTATTGATGCCTCCATACTGATATTCTGCATATGTGAAGCCGCTCACAGGGTCGAACAGCACATGAAATCCATCGCCTCCCCAAATCGAATACCAGTCAGCGGTTCCGCCGGTGGCAGTGATGACTGTTCCGTTATCCTGTGCTCCGCCTCCATGAATTTCCGGCGTCAGTTCGTTCAATTCAAAGGTGTAGAATTGTGTAATGGGTAATTTCTCGTCGTGCGACCAACTTAAGCCACCATCGTTCGAGTAAAATAGTCCACCGTCATTTCCACGTAGCAGGAATTCGTGTTGCATCGGATGAACAAATACTTCATGATTGTCGGGATGGTATCCACTTGAAACATTGTTCCAGCTCTGGCCGCCATCCGTTGTTTTCCACGTATCAAAACCAATCAGGTATACGATGTTATCATCTGTAGGATCTACAGTAATGCGACCTTCCCAATGGGCAGCCCCATTGAAAATATCACCAATACCGATATCGTTGGTTCGGCTCCACGTGTTTCCGCCATCGGTGGATTTGTAAACACCTTGAAACGTGCTTTGATCATTGCTGATCATATAATAGAGCGTATTTGGGTTACTGGCCGAGATACCGATGGAGGTTCGTCCGTAGTTAAATCCAGATGGTAGCCCAGCGGTTGTTGTAATGCGCGACCAGGTGTTTCCTCCATCCGTGGATTTCCACAGGCCAGAATCAGGGCCTCCCAGATTACGGCGATCAATACGTCGAACACGTGTCCAGGTGCATGCATAAACGATGTTGCTATTCAAGGGGTCAATTGCAACGTCAATCACGCCGGTGGAGTCGTTTCTAAACAGAAACTGTTGCCACGTGGCTCCACCATCGGTGGAATGGTATAAGCCTTGATCAGTACTACTTCCGAACAAATCGCCCATAGCAGCTACGAAAACTCGATTGGCGTCGTTGGGATCCACAGCGATACGGCCGATGTTGCGACAATTATTCAAACCGATATCGGTCCAGGTAGTGCCCGCATCTAGTGATTTAAAGACACCTGCACCATCGTAAGCGATGGATCCTCCTCCTGTATTCGCTTCTCCCGTTCCTACGTAGAGGATGTTTTCATTGGAAGGTGCTATGGTAAAGTCGCCGATCGAGAGGGAAGGTTGGTTATCAAAAATAGGATTCCAGGAATTACCAGCATCGGTTGATTTGAAAATCCCACCTGATGCTGCACCAACATACATCGTTTGTAGGGAGGACGGAGGCATGGCTACATCGGTAATTCGTCCACCGATATTTATTGGACCGATCGGTTGCCAGGGAGCAAGGGTGGTGCGTTGCACTGCGCTTTTTTGGCGGCAGATGGATCGCGCCGCTTGTTGATGAGCATCGGCATCTACTTTCCCATAAGGAATCATCCGTTGAAAAATATACCAGTCGTTGATTTCATCTTTAACCTCTAAGGGAGACCAGTGAAATTCAGTTACATGTTGCGCAAAAATGTCGGTTGAAAAAAGCAGTGCGACAATAGGAAGCAGGATTTTTTTAGTAATTAACATATTTCAAAGATAATAAAGAAGGCCCTTCGTAGAGGAAGGGCCTTGAGTCAAAAGCGGATAGCATTGATTTTTTACCGGATGTTTTTGCGCGATTGCGCGTCCACAACCGCAATGGTAATCATGTTGACGATTTCGCGTACAGAACTTCCCAGTTGAAGGACGTGTACCGGTTTTTTCATTCCCAATAGAATCGGACCGATTGCTTCTGCCGATCCCAATTCTTGTAACAGTTTGTAAGCGATGTTACCTGAATCAAGGTTCGGGAAAATCAGTGTGTTGGCACCCTGTTCTGCAAATTCGCAGAATGGAAAATTGTCTGCCAATAAGGATGGATTCAAGGCAAAATTGGCTTGCATTTCTCCGTCGACCATCATGCCAGGATATTTTCGGTGCAGGATGGCGATGGCTTCACGTACTTTTAAAGCAGCGGGATCGTTGTGTGCGCCAAAGTTGGAGAAGGAGAGAAGTGCGATGCGTGGTTTGATATTGAGCTGTTGTACACCCCAAGCGGTCAATACCGTAATCTCCGCCAAGTCTTCGGCTGTCGGGTTTACATTGATGGTCGTGTCGGCAAAAAACAAAGGTCCTTTCTTGGTCACCATGATATACATGCCCGCGACTTTTTTCACATCATCTTGAGTGCCGATAATTTGTAAAGCAGGGCGGATGGTGTCGCTGTATTTACGCGTCAACCCGGAAATCATGGCGTCTGCTTCACCGGTTTCCACCATCATGGCACCATAGTAGTTGCGCTCGTTCATGATTTTACGCGCTTCGTACAAGGTGAAGCCGCGGCGTTTGCGCTTTCGGAAGAGGATTTCTCCGAATTCGTTTCGCTTATCCTCTTCAACGCGTGGATCAATGATAGGCGTATCACCCAGATCAAGTCCATTTTCTTCGATGAGTTTTCGGATTTTTACCGCGTTGCCGAGTAAGATTGGTTTGGCTATACCTTCGTCGCGCGCAATCTGTGCGGCTTTCAGAATCTTATAAGTGTCAGCCTCTGTGAATACGATTCGTTGTGGGTGCTGTTTAGCCTTACTCGTAACTACACGAATCAGCTTGTTGTCGAGTCCGAGCCGCTTTTGAAGTTGCTCTACATATTCGTTCCAGTTGTTGATCTTGTGTTGTGCCACACCGGATTCAACGGCCGCTTTTGCTACTGCAGGAGCGACCGTTGAAATCAATCGTGGATCCAGCGGCTTAGGAATGATGTAGTCTTTACCGAAGGTGATGTTTTTTTGGTTATAGGCCAAGTTGACGATTTCCGGTACCGGTTCTTTGGCAAGTTCAGCAATGGCGCGGACAGCCGCAAGTTTCATTGCTTCATTGATCTGTGTAGCGCGCACATCCAGTGCTCCTCTGAAAATGAAAGGAAATCCAAGGACGTTATTAACCTGGTTAGGGAAGTCGCTACGACCGGTTGCGATGATAATATCGTTGCGTGCTTCTGCCGCATCGTTGTAATTAATTTCTGGATCAGGATTGGCAAGGGCGAAAACGATGGCATTACTAGCCATGGATTTTACCATTTCTTTGGAAATAATATTTCCTTTTGAAAGTCCAAGAAATACGTCGGCACCATTCATTGCTTCATCCAGCGTACGAACCTTGGTTTTAATGGCGAACATTTTTTTGTTATCGTCCAGATCGGTTCGCTCTGAATGAATGATGCCAGAAGAGTCGAACATCATGATGTTCTCTTT
This sequence comes from Candidatus Pollutiaquabacter sp., assembly GCA_947465495.1. Classification (GTDB taxonomy): domain Bacteria; phylum Bacteroidota; class Bacteroidia; order AKYH767-A; family 2013-40CM-41-45; genus Pollutiaquabacter. The sequence goes on from CANIAS010000004.1 coordinate 24,669, forward strand.
TTTTGCACCCAATGCCAGGTAGAGTTTTACGCAGGAAATGGCTGACGCACCCGCACCGCTGACTACCACTCGAATCTCTTCGATTTTTTTCTTAGCAAGTTCCAGCGCATTCAACAAGGCGGCTCCTGAAATGATGGCAGTACCATGTTGGTCGTCGTGCATCACCGGAATTTTTAATTCAGCTTTCAATCGGCGTTCGATTTCAAAACATTCCGGTGCTTTGATGTCCTCTAAATTGATTCCGCCGAATGTTGGCGCTATTGCCTTGACGGTCTCTACGAATTTATCCACGTTGGTCTCTGCAACTTCGATGTCAAATACATCGATGTCCGCAAATATTTTGAATAGCAATCCTTTTCCTTCCATGACGGGCTTGGAAGCCTCAGGACCAATATTGCCCAATCCCAAGACAGCGGTGCCGTTGGAGATGACGGCAACCAGATTTCCTTTTGCCGTGTATTTATAGACATCTTCAGGATTTGCTGCGATTTGCAGACAAGGCTCTGCTACGCCGGGGGAATAGGCCAAAGAAAGGTCACGCTGTGAGCTGTAAGGCTTACTGGGGATTACTTCAATTTTTCCGGGACGACCGTGTGCGTGATAATCCAGCGCTTCCTGATTTATTTTTTTGTCTGCCATTCTATTTATAGATAAGGGGAAGTAAAAGTACGAAATTCAACGTGGGAAGCCATTCTATTCACGACGCTGATTTCCATAAAAAAAGCCGCTCGAGAGCGGCTTTTAAAATTTTAATTATCAATGAATTATCTATGATTCACAATCAGCTTTCTGGAGGCGATAATCCGACTTTCCTGTTGCAGAGAATAAATATAGATGCCGGTTTTAAGGTCGGACGTGGAAACTACCAGACTATTTTGCTTATCAGATAGAGGCAAATCCTTTACCACGGCTCCTAGGAGGTTGCTAATGACCAAGCGAACGTTTTTTGCAGTGGTAGCATAGCCGATGACAGTGTAGTTGTCGGCTGGATTAGGTGCAGCAACAGATAATGCACGATTTCCGGAGAGCTCGTCGACACCGACCGCTGTTGCATTAAAGTTAAACGTTACGCAATCCGAATCGCTTGGATTATCCATGTCAAAAAAGCAATACGTTACTACGCTTTGACCTACGTGCCCGAGCGGGTCCAATTTAGCTTCCAACGTGGTGTCCACATCTCCTGGATTTAAATTGAAAAAGAACGGGGATTCAGTGGTGGCTGCAGGAAAGCATGCGCCGCCCCAGCAGAAGAAACTGGAGTGACCTGCTGCGGTATCATTCTGAATCCGTTGAACTTTCACGGAAATTAATCCTCCGCCTACATTGGTAACTGATGCATGCCCAATCATTAAGGTGTTTGCAGGTCCGCTGATGTTGGTGTTTCCGGCGCTTATTTGAAGGGATTGTGACCAGCCGTTTAAGGTAACATTCAACAGCAGTAGGGCAACGAGTATTGATTTTTTCATGATAGTAAGTTGGTATTAAAGTAAGAAGCGGAAGCGACCGGAATGGGCCACTTCCGCTTCTTGCAATAGGTAGATTACTTGATGACCAGTTTCTTTACAGAAGAACCCTGGGCGGTTTTGATGTTTACCATATAGACACCGGAAGCAAGGCTTGCCGTAGGAATCTCAAAGGTATACTCACCAGCACTCAGTGTGCCTTCGTTGCGGCTGTAAACAGCCTCTCCAACATTGTTGTAGACGAAAATCGCTACGTCTTCTTTACCTGTCAAGGTGAAGTCAACGGCTGAACGATCAGAGGCTGGATTTGGATATACTTCGAATTGCAGTTGTTGAGCTATGGTGTTAATTCCTGAGGTGTTAGCCACGATGTTCACGTTGTCAACGTAGGCGTTGTTACCATAGTTTGAAGTGAACTCGAATTTCACAAATACATTCTGGTTGGTAGCGTAGTTGGCCAGGTTCACCGTATCCTTTCTCCACTGAGCGGCTGTTGAAGGGGTGAAGGCCGCTGTGGCTGCTGCGGTGGTAGCCAGTGTAGCGCCAGACTTGTTGTAAAGCGTCATCCATGAAAGACCACAGTTGGTTGAAACCTTTACTTTCAGATTGTCAGCACTGGTGCTGTACTGTGCGTGTGCCACGTCGAAGGTCATGATTGGATTCACTACCGCGGTCATGTCCAATTGTGGAAGTTGTAACGCATCCACATCACCGGAAGTAGCATTCCAGAAGTCAGCTTTGACAGAACCAGTACCACCACCATTGCTGGCAGCACTGCGTATCAAGAACGCTCCACCGGAAGTAGATGGAGTCAAGTGCAGCCAATCGGTTGGAGGGAAAGTGCCCGCGAAAGTTTGAGCAGGAATTGTGGAGCCCTGGCCAGCATATTTGATAATGCTAATAGTACGGGAATCGTTTCCTGCTACCACATCAGCAGAGCCGTTTGGATTAGAAGCAACAACAGTAGCTGTATTGGATCCTGTGTTTCCAGAAACGCCGGTGAATGTAAGGATAGTAGACTCATACGTGTTCAAGGTTCCAGTCCAATTTAAGGTGTTGGAAATGGTACCGTTCAGATTCAAGTCGATGGTAGCGCTTGTGAGAGGAGTTGTTCCGTAGTTACAAAGGCGGTAAGCCACATCAACACTGTTGCAGGAAGCGAGTGTTCCATTGAGAACATTCATTGAATTAGTGATACCGGCATCGTTCGCCTCAGTAGCAATAAAGCAATCGGCAGTCTTTTGTGCCATGAATGCAGCGTTGGTAGTTAACTGACCAACTTCCTTAATGATACGATCAGGACAGATCATGTAAACAGTTGGGAAGTAATTGATCTGGTAGTTGTTTGCAATGGTGGCATTGTCCAAAATTGGATAAGGCGTACCAGTCACCCAGTCGCCCTGAGTATTGGTGCCAGTACCGTTTAAATCAGCAGTAGTGGTGGTTCCATCGCCTTCTACGAAGAATACGCGGATTTCATTGGTGCCATCTGGTCCGTAGGCATTGTACAAATTATCCAAGTACAAACCGGTGTGGTAAGACCAACATGGGCCGCACCAGGTAGCAGAGATGTCCATGAATACGGTATAGCCCGAGTCGAGTAAGCTATAGAGATTCCACGAATTACCGTTTAAGTCGGTAGCTGTAAAATCAGGTGCGATGCTGCCAGCTGCCATCTGCGCTTTCGCGTCCTGGATGGAAAGCAACGACACGCCGATGAAAAGTGCAAGTAATAGTTTTTTCATGTGCTGAGAGTTGGTTGTTAGTTGTTGGTTAAGGAATTTTATAAGTTTCAAATCTAATTAGTTTTTTTCGTAGTTCCCACACTTATAGAGGTCTGAATGTCATTTTTCAACCATTTTTCAAAAAAACGGAATCAATGATGGGATTTTTACGCTATTTGCGTTAATTTGTCATGCTAATCCAGTCCCTACAACATGTATCAAACCCTACGTATTGCATTATTTGCAGTTTTATTGTTCGCTGCGACCATCTCAGCCGCTCAAGAAAAAAGTGGTCGGCCGCTTCCCAATGTTACAGTTAAAACCTTAACCGGAGATTCGTTCATTTTCAATAAAATCGAAAATGGTGGTAAACCCATTGTGGTCGACTTTTGGGCCACATGGTGTAAACCATGCATTGAAGAGTTGAACGCTATTCATGAGAATTACGAAGAATGGCAGAAGGAGACCGGTGTAAAAGTGGTGGCGGTTTCTCTCGATGATGCGCGCACCATGAATCGGGTTGCCCCAATGGTTAATGGCCGCGGATGGGAGTTTGAAGTATATATTGATCCGAACTCCGACCTTAAACGCGCCATGAACGTCAACATGCCTCCACATACCTTTGTAGTGAATGGTAATGGAGAAATTGTTTGGCAGCATGTCGGCTATGCCGAAGGAAACGAATTAGAATTATTGGAAGTCATCAAACAGGTTGCCAATGGTCAGCCGGTTAATGTTTCCAAATGATATTTATGGAAAAAACCATCGTTAGGCTTGTGAGAATATACTCCGTACTTTTTTCGTGTTTAGCATTGGCCTATGCTGGTCGTGCCCAGTCGATTTCCAATGTGCCCATCCATGGCAACACTCAAATGGATGCTCAATATTATCAGAATGATCCAGCCATTGGCGCACCGGAGGTTCCGGAGCAAATGCTGTTCAATGGTTTTACCAACTTCACGTACGAACAGGATAATTTCTCTGCGGGACTTCGTTACGAGGCGTATCTAGATCCAATATTAGGGTACGACGCACGTTACGAAGGAAATGGAATCCCCTACCGGTACCTAACGTATCGCAACAACGAACTCGAAGTTACTGCCGGAAATTTCTACGATCAGTTCGGTATGGGAATGGCCTTGCGCGCCTACAACGAATGGGGACTTGGTTTCGATAATAGCATTGATGGTTTACGAATCAAATATCAGCCGGTCCGAGGCGTGTCTTTCAAAGGATTGGTAGGTAAGCAGCGCGATTTTTGGACAAAGGGTGTAGGCATTGTGCGTGGTGCTGATGCCGAATGGAACCTGAATGAGTTTTTTAATCCGGATACGGCCCGTAAATCTCAATGGATTATCGGTGGTAGCTTTGTCAGCAAGTTCCAAGCCGATGAAGACCCAACTTACATACTTCCACAAAATGTAGCCACTGGCGGCGGTCGCTTATCGTATGCTCGGGGTGGATTCACCGCCTATGGCGAATATGTGTTCAAGTCTGGCGACCCTTCTACGTCCAATAACTTTATCTTCAAAGACGGACAGGCCATGTTTGTGAATCTCGGCTATACCCAAAAAGGACTTGGCATCACTGCAAGTACGAAATGGCTGGATAATATGTCGTTTCGTAGCGATCGCTATGCATCGGTGAACAGTCTACTTATTAATTATATGCCGGCGATTACTAAGAATCATACGTACTTGTTGGCAGCCTTTTATCCGTATGCTACCCAACTCAACGGTGAGTTCGGGGCGCAAGCAGAAGTTTTCTATCACCTTCCCAAAGACCTTTCTTTTGCCGGTCCTTATGGAACTGATTTTACGTTCAATTACTCCCGTACTCAAGCAATCGATAAGCAGCCCATTACTTCCGGCGTGGACACAGCTTTAGGGTATACCACAAACTTGTTCAGCATCGGACAAGAAATTTACTACGAAGATTTCAACGTGACTATTGATAGGAAGGTCAATAAGAAGTTGCGGACAATTTTAACCTATATGTATCAGAACTATAACAAGGACCAGATTGAAGGCCGCGTTGGTTTTGGGCACGTATATTCGAATATTTTAATTCTGGAAACGCAATATAAAATTACCCCTAAGAAAAGTCTGCGGACAGAGTTGCAGGTCTTGATTACCGAGCAAGATCAAGGGAGTTGGGGCGTAGCATTAATCGAGTATTCCATCGCTCCGCATTGGTTTGTGGCGGCTTTTGACCAGTATAATTATGGCAACCCTATTCCCGCCAAGCAGCTGCATTATTATACGGGCCAGGTTGGGTATACACGCGGCGCAAATCGCGTTACCATTGGTTATGGCCGTCAGCGTGCTGGTATACTCTGCGTAGGTGGTGTGTGTCGTCAAGTGCCATCGGCTAGCGGCGTCACCCTTTCTGTCACTTCCAGTTTCTAATACTGCTATCATGAAAAGAATTATCTTAAGCGGATTGGTCATTTTATCCTTTGTGGTTCAGTCGTGCGACAAAGTCGAGGCTCCCTACATTGAAGGAAATAGTCAGGGGGTCTCCTACATAGGTACAGAGGCTGCCATCATCAACGGTGATACATTGATGTTTGACGTGGATAATACTCCTCCTCTAAAGAAAGTATTGCTGGAAGATTATACCGGACATACCTGTGGTAATTGCCCCACAGCCGGTATATACCTTAATCAGACATTACAACCAATTTATGGCGAGCAATTAATCCCTCTTTCGGTCCATGCTGGAAATTTCGCGCAACCTACTTCCTCCTTGCCCAATCAGCCTTCCGGCTCTTTCCAGACGGATTTCCGTACCACTGTCGGCGATGCCTGGAATTCCAAATTTAGTGTTTCCTTCAATCCATGCGGAATGGTGAATCGTGTCGACTATCCCACTTCGCAACAATTAAAATTGTATCAATCGTGGCGATCTAGTATTGATGCACAATTACAAATGGTTCCTGAATTCAAGGTTCGATTGAAATCTACGTTTGATGCGCTCAATCAAGAGGCTCACATCGCCGTCCAGACTCAGAACGTGGCAGCTGTAGCGGGAGACTACAAATTGCAGGTGGTGGTTGCGGAAGACAGTGTCGTGGACTGGCAAGAATGGTATGGTCACACACCAGAATATGAACCCAATTACTTGCATAGACACGTGTTGCGAGGAACATGCAATAGTAATTTCGGGGAGTTGATTTATTCCGGCACGATTAACACAGGAACCATTGCTATCCGTGGTTATTCTTTTCCTATGAGCAGTGCTTGGGTGACTCAAAATTGTCGAGTCATTGCCTTTTTATACGATGCCTCCACAGAGGAAATCCTGCAGGTGGAAGAAGTTCAAGTGATGGAATAAAAAGTATGGTTCGATGCGCTCACTACATGTACTGCTGATATTATTTTTATGGATGATCGTTGGTGGGACATTTGCGGAGGCTCAGCGATTTGAGGCTGGTCTACGGATTGGAATGGCAGCCACACAGGTTGGAGGTGATCAGCTGGAAGGATTTGATAAAGCAGGTTTGCTTGGTGGACTCTTTGTTGCTCGGGACCTTAGCGAGAGAACATCGCTTTCAATGGAGATGTTATACATTCAGAAAGGAAGTCGAAAGCCAGTGGATAAAGATGATAATTCCTATTACCGCTTACGACTTAATTATCTCGAAGTGCCACTGATGGTTCGGTACAAGGCGGGTAAGAAGTTTTTGCTGGAGGCTGGTCCATCCTTTGGTGTATTGGTCTTCGCGCAAGAGGACGATCAGTTGGGAGTGATTGAATACGCACCTCCTTTTAACGATTGGGAACTCGCTGGTAATGCTGGTTTGCAATACCTGCTGAATGAAAAATGGAACGTCGATGTTCGCTATAGCGTTTCGGTATTGCCAGTGCGGCCGTTTCGATCTTCGTATTATTATAGCTATTGGGATCGAGGTCAATTCAATGAGGTGGTACAGCTTTCTTTCAATTATTCTTTTTAATCGACCGATCGGCTCGGCTCCGACTTATTTTCAATTCGTATATTCGTTGTTCAATACGAATGAATGATGAAAGACTCCCATTCAGTCATGTCCTATTCCTATCTTAATTCGCCGGCTATCGACCAAGTGGGTGTTGAAGAACGGGTATCAAGGCTGACTAAGCGAAGCATCAAGAAGGAATCCAAGCTTGCGGCACTTAAATTGGCCATGAGTATGCTGGATCTCACTACCCTCGAAGCGCGTGATACACCCGGAAAGGTACGGCAGTTGTGCATTAAGGCTATGCATCCGCATGAGTCTGTCATTGGCATTCCTGCTGTCGCAGCGGTATGTGTTTATCCTAACCTAGTGCGCGTTGCCAAGGAGACGCTGCAGGGTTCTGGTGTAAAAGTGGCGGCGGTAGCAACCGCTTTCCCGAGTGGTATGTCCAATCGTAAAGTGAAGCTGGAAGAGACACGCTGGGCGGTGAATGAAGGCGCTGATGAGATAGACATGGTTATTTCCAGAGGGCGCTTCCTTGCCGGTGAATATGATTTTGTGTTTGATGAAATTGCCGCGGTTAAAGATGCCTGCGGAACAGCTCACTTGAAAGTGATTCTTGAGACCGGTGAACTAAGCACCTTGGATAATGTGCGGAAGGCTAGCGACCTTGCTATGCAAGCAGGCGCAGATTTTATTAAAACATCTACCGGTAAAATACAACCCGCTGCCACATTACCTGTTACGCTCGTGATGTTGGAAGCAATCCGTGATTATTATTATGCCACTGGAAAAATGGTTGGCATGAAACCCGCTGGCGGAATTTCAACTTCCAAGCTCGCACTGCAGTACCTGGTCATGATTCGAGAAACCGTGGGACAGGCCTGGTTACATCCGGATTGGTTTCGGTTTGGTGCGAGTGCACTAGCTAATGATCTGTTGATGCAGATCGTGAAAGAACAGACAGGTGTTTACCAGAGTATCGATTACTTCTCCAAAGACTAACATTCTCGCGTCCGCGCACTATGAAATCAAAAAAGAAATCTACCGTACAGCTTACCTTCAACGATGGTTGGAGTTATGATCCTGCTCCAGAAAGTAAGGATCATATCCGCTTGAAGGAGCAGTATGAATTATTTATTGACGGAAAATTTGTCCGCCCTGAAAGTGGCAAGTATTTCGACACTGTAAATCCTGCCACGGAAAAGAAGCTTGCTTCCATCGCTGAAGCCGGTGATAAAGATGTAGACCTTGCAGTTCGCGCTGCTCGTAAATCGTATACTGGTGCTTGGGGTAAGATGCCCGCCAAGGAACGCGGAAAGTATATTTATCGGATAGCTCGAATTTTACAGGAGCGTGCTCGTGAACTGGCCGTCATAGAGTCTATGGACGGAGGGAAACCCATTCGAGAATCTCGTGATATCGATGTGCCCTTGGCTGCGGCTCACTTTTTTTACTACGCGGGTTGGGCCGACAAACTTCCATACGCTGTTCCAGGCCAACTGCCAACTTCAATCGGTGTAGCCGGACAGATTATCCCATGGAATTTTCCGTTGCTCATGGCCGCATGGAAAATTGCGCCTGCCTTGGCCGCCGGAAATACGGTGGTGTTAAAACCTGCCGAAACAACTTCGTTGACGGCGTTGAAGTTGGCGGAGATTATCCAGGAGGCTGACTTACCTCCCGGTACTGTCAATATAATTACCGGCGCTGGTGCGACCGGTGCCGGGATTGTCCAACATGCAGGTATCGATAAAATCGCATTCACCGGATCGACAGAAGTAGGCAAACTCATTCAGAAGGGTCTTGCTGGTACCGGTAAGCGATACACGCTCGAACTAGGAGGTAAAGCTGCCAACATAATTTTCGAAGATGCCGCCATCGATCAGGCAGTGGAAGGAATCGTCAATGGCATTTTCTTTAATCAAGGTCATGTTTGCTGTGCGGGTTCACGCCTGTTCGTTCAGGAGTCAGTGATGAAAACAGTCGTACGCAAACTTAAAGATCGCATGGAAACGCTCATTGTCGGCGATCCGTTGGATAAGAATACAGATATCGGGGCGATCAACTCTAGAATGCAATTGAATAAAATCAAACAGTATCTCAAGATTGGTGTCAACGAGGGTGGAACCATGTATCAGTCAGCTTGCGCTGTGCCTACCAAAGGATTCTGGTGCCGTCCAACCTTGTTTACCGATGTGTCACAATCGTCACGCATTGTGCAGGAAGAAATTTTTGGACCTGTACTGACCATACAATCGTTCCGTACCATCGAAGAGGTGATCGAGAAGGCCAACAATATTCCGTATGGACTTAGCGGTGGTGTTTGGACGGATAAGGGCTCCAAGATATTCAAAGTGACGAATCAACTTCGTGCAGGTGTTATCTGGGCGAACACTTACAATAAGTTTGATCCGACATCGCCGTTTGGCGGATATAAAGAAAGTGGAGTAGGACGAGAAGGCGGTCTGCATGGATTGATGCCTTATTTGCAACATGCTTAATGAACAAATCAATCATGGCTACAACCAAGCAAAATGTCGCACGGAATGTCACCACCGGAAATGGTGCTGAGAATTCTTCCTCCCGCATCGGAGTGATGAAGACGTATAAACTATACATTGATGGTAAATTCCCGCGCACGGAGAGTGGACGTTATTCCATTTTTACTGATGCTAAAGGACATTCAATAGCCAATGTATGTGTCGCATCGCGAAAGGATTTCCGCGAGTCGGTGGTGGCTGCACGTAAAGCACAACCTGGCTGGGCTGCCGCATCTGCCTATAACAAAGGTCAGATAGTATACCGAATTGCAGAGATGCTGGAAGGGCGACGCGACCAATTCGTGGCAGAACTCATGCATCAAGGACTTTCATCGGCCGCTGCCGAACTCGAAGTCAATACAGCCGTTGATCGGTTAGTCTACTATGCAGGATGGTCCGACAAATACCAACAGGTGTTCAGTGCTGTTAATCCCGTAGCTTCTTCACATTTTAATTTTTCCTTACCGGAGCCGATGGGAATAGTGGCAGCTATTGCGCCCGAAAGCAACGGACTTGCAGGGTTGGTTTCTGTGATAGCTCCCGCGGTTGTGGGTGGGAATACGGTTATTGTACTTGCTTCAGAAAAGTTCCCCTTGACGGCCATCACCTTTGCAGAAGTATTGCACACATCGGACTTGCCAGCGGGTGTTGTGAATATACTCACGGGCACGCAGAAGGAATTAGCTTCCTATTTTTCCAATCACATGGATGTGAATGCGTGCATTTATGCTGGAACAAATCAAGTTGCTATGAAGTCCATGGAGGAGAACGCTGCGCTTAATGTGAAGCGTCCGTATTTTTATGGTAAGACGAATTGGTTGTCAGAAGATGCCCAGAGTCCTTACCGAATCATGGATTTGCAAGAGACCAAAACCACCTGGCATCCCATCGGGCAGTGATATGGCAGATTTAATCATTCCTCCTCTGATACCCGTTTCGCGTGAGCAGCGAGAGCGTACACTTGGACAGCAGGCCCATATTTTCTGGCTGACTGGTCTAAGTGGCAGCGGTAAAAGTACATTGGCAGGATTGCTTGAAACTAAATTACAAGAGCGCGGACACAAAACAATGTTATTGGATGGAGATGTGTTGCGAATGGGATTGAATAGCGACTTGGGTTTTAGTGACGAAGATCGCACAGAGAATATTCGTCGTGTCGGTGAAGTCAATCAACTTTTCTTCGAGGCAGGATTGATAGTGATCAATGCGTTCATTTCCCCCTTTGAAGCTGATCGAGCATTTGTTCGGTCAAGAGTTCCCAGTCATGGATTCAGTGAAGTGTTTATCAAGGCGGATCTTACTGTATGTGAATCAAGAGACACTAAAGGCATGTATCAGAAGGCGAGAAGTGGTGAAATAGCGCTATTTACAGGTGTCAGTTCGCCGTACGAAGCTCCAGCTTTTCCCGAATTGGTGATTGAAACTGGAAGCCAAACGATTGAAGCAGCGTTGGAGATGCTGTTGGCTTACGCCATTACGAAAGTTCAGTGATGCTAATTGGCTTCGCCTGCTAAATTTCATACCTTCGTGAAAACGACGAATTCGTCGCATTGAACGGTACATGTTTTCGTATAATCTAGATCATTTACGGGAGTTGGAGGCCGAGAGCATTTTTGTGCTCCGCGAGGTGGCTTCACAATTCGAGCGACCAGTTCTTCTCTTCAGTGGAGGAAAGGATTCAATTGTGACATCCTACTTGGCCCGCAAAGCCTTTTATCCTGCAGCCATCCCTTTTCAATTTATGCACATTGATACTGGCCACAATTTTCCGGAGACCTTAGAATTCCGTGATGCATGGATTAAGAAAATGGGGGTAGATTTAATTGTACGCAATGTTCAGGATTCCATCGACCAGGGAAAAGTAGCCGAAGAGAAAGGCCCTTATGCTAGTCGAAATTCTTTGCAAACAATTACATTGTTGGATGCCTTGCAGGAATTGAAAATCGATGCGGCCATCGGTGGTGCTCGTCGCGACGAAGAGAAGTCCCGCGCCAAAGAACGTTTCTTTTCGCACCGTGATGAGTTTGGTCAGTGGGAGCCTCGTCGCCAGCGTCCTGAACTTTGGAGCATCTTTAATGCACATCATTTACCAGGCGAGCATTTCCGGGTATTTCCCTTGAGTAATTGGACAGAGGAGGACATTTGGCAATACATCCGAAAAGAAAACATTGAAGTGCCTGCACTTTATTTCTCGCATGAGCGAGAAGTATTCGAACATCAACATAATTTATATGCTGTATCCGATTACATTCGACTCGGTGCAGATGTTACTCGCAGTCGAAAACTGGTACGTTTCCGGACTATTGGCGACATGACTTGCACCGGGGCCATTGAATCTGTGGCAATGAACATCGACGATATATTGCTTGAAAATGCAGTGTCCCGTTTCACGGAACGAGGAACCCGGATCGATGATCAACGTTCTGAAACTTCGTTGGAGGATCGAAAACGTTCTGGGTACTTCTAATTCTTTGCCTATTTCAAATCTATCCAATCATGCCTAACACCACTGCTTATAATATCCTTCGACTCACCACTTGTGGTAATGTGGACGATGGAAAAAGTACGCTCATTGGCAGGATGTTGTTGGATACAAAGAGTATCATGGAAGATCAGTTAGAGGCCATTCGTTCTGCTAGTGAACGTCGTGGTATTCCTGGAGTGGACCTCTCGCTTATCACCGATGGTCTGAAAGCAGAGCGCGAACAAGGCATCACCATCGATGTCGCCTACCGTTACTTTTCCACTGCCAAACGGAAGTTCATTATTTCTGACACACCCGGACACATCCAGTATACTCGCAACATGGTGACTGGTGCTTCAAATTCGAATCTGGCAGTCATACTAGTGGATGCACGAAGAGGAATTCAGGAGCAAACATGCCGTCATGCATTTATTGCCTCGCTGCTTCGAATTCCACATCTCGTTTTGTGCATCAACAAAATGGATCTTGTCGGGTACGACGAAAAAATATATCAGTCCATTGTAGATGACTTCAAGGATTTTTCTTCTCGATTGGAAGTTCAGGATGTACAATTCATACCCGTCAGTGCGTTGATCGGGGATAACGTTGTCCATCGATCGGAAAATATGCCGTGGTACCAGGGTACAACGTTGATGTACCACTTGGAAAACGTACATATTAACAGTGACCTTAACCAAATTGATTGTCGCTTTCCAGTGCAGCATGTGATTCGACCTCGTTCAACGTCCTTTCCAGATTATCGTGGATATGCCGGCCGTATTTCGGGTGGGGTATTCCGCCCTGGAGATTCAGTGATGGTACTTCCTTCTGGATTTACCTCCCGGATTAAGTCCATAGGATTAGGTGAACAAGCATTGATGGAAGCTTTCTCTCCAATGTCAGTTACCTTATGTTTAGAGGACGATTTGGATGTCAGTCGCGGCAATATGATAGTTCGTGAAAATAATCTGCCAACTTCGGGTCAGGATATCGATCTGATGGTTTGTTGGTTTAACCAACGTGCTTTGCAACCTGAGACTCGATACATTATCCAACATACCACTCATGAAGTTCGTTGTCAAGTTAAAGAAATTCGCTATAAGATGGACATCAATACACTTCGTAGAGTTACCGATGATCCAAATCTTGGCATGAACGATATTGGTCGCGTTCGAATACGTACTACGCAACCCTTGCATTACGACAGTTACCGCCGAAACCGCATTACAGGTAGTGTTATTTTTGTGGATGAAAACTCCTGTGAAACCGTGGGAGCCGGCATGATCATCTGATTTGAATTAGCCATGATGGATTACCATGTACTACTGGAAGTTGCCATGCGTGCTTCCCTGGAAGCTGGAAAGGCAATTCTTGATGTATATCAATCGCGCTATGATGTTCAATTTAAAGCAGACCAATCGCCGGTAACAGCTGCTGATCTTGCGGCACATCGTGTATTGGTCGAATTATTATCTGCTACAGATATTCCGGTATTAAGTGAAGAGGGTTCATCCGTGGATTATGCTATACGAAGTACGTGGGAGTATTATTGGTTGATTGATCCACTGGACGGAACCAAGGAGTTCATTCACCAAAATGGAGAATTCACTGTCAATGTCGCACTGATCCATCGTGATCAACCTGTTTTGGGAGTTGTATTTATTCCGGTGACTGATGATTTATTTGCAGGAATTGTGGGTGGTTCAGGCTGGCATTTCCCGAACATGTCTACTTTATCATCAACTACCTGGAAGGAAATGAATTCATTCGTTATCATTCCTTCTGCAAATCAAGATCATTATCGTGTAGCGGTCAGCCGCTCACACATGGATGCTGCTACTGAATTGTATCTTCAGAACTTACGCCTGGAAAAGCGTTTCTTGGAGACTGTTTCCGCTGGAAGCTCGATGAAATTTTGCCTTGTTGCCCAGGGTCGTGCGGATGAATATCCCCGCTTCGGTCCAACGATGGAGTGGGATACAGCTGCTGGTCATGCAATCTTGTTGTCCATCGGAAAGAACATTTATTCCTTACAAGATGGAGATGTGATTCGTTACAATAAAAAAGAAATGATAAATGGTCCGTTTGTGGCTCGCTGACGTAGCCCGAACGTGGCAACGATTCCGTAACGATTCGTCCTACCACGAACTTGTCCTTACCAGTGGACGTTCGTTGGTGGTGCGATTGCTGGGAGTGTCTACGGGCTTTTTAGTGACCTTGATTACTGCACGTTTTTTCTCGGCGGACGCGTTGGGTGTCGTCTCAATTTGCATAGGAATACTTAGTCTATCAAGCGTATTTGCCAAACTTGGTCATGACGTAGCGCTTATGCGTTACATAGCGACCTTTTTTGAAGAAAAGAAATTCGAGGATATTCGTGGCATTTATCAAACCTCACTTCGGTTGGTATTGCCTGTAACTGGTATGATTAGTCTGTTGCTCTATATCGCCGCGCCTTGGATGTCAGAGACGTGGTTCGATAAACCTCAGTTAAGGTTGGTGCTTCAGTGGAATTCCCTGTTGGTCATTCCACTTACGTTGCTACAAATCAATTCCGAGTGTTTGCGAGGAGTAAAGAGAATTATTGATTATACATTTTTTCAGACTGCAGCTGTTTCTACGTTTGCGGTGATTGGACTATTGGTAGCAATGGTGTTTTTTCCTAGTGTGGATGCACCTATACAAATTCAATTCGTAGGAATAGCGTTGGCGGCATTGATAAGTAGCTATCGTTGGCGCATGGTCGTCCGAGGGAAGCAGGAGTCTGATTTATCCGCCGTGACTTTTCGTCAGCTGAACAAGACCGCAGGTCCAATGTTCACAACTACCATCATGCAACTAGTCATGAGTTGGGCCGGTACGCTCATTTTGGCATCCTATCGACCTGCTTCCGATGTTGGTGTGTATAATGCCTTGATTCGGATATCCGTTTTTACAAACATTACCATTTTGGCAATTAACGGATTAGTCATGACGCGCTTTGTAACGGCCTACCATTCTGGCAACTTAGCGGTACTGAAGCGCCATTCACACGAAGCGACACGCTTGATTTTTTTCACATCACTTCCAATGTTTGCTTTGCTTCTCTTATTTCCCACGATTGTTTTGACTTTATTCGGAAACGAGTTTATCGGCCACGAAAATGAATTATACATTTTACTTGCTGGTCAGTTTATGGTAATCTGTGCTGGGTTGCCTGGGCAACTGCTCAACATGACTGACCGACAGCATGCGTTGCGTAATATTGCGATTATTTCAGCAACAATAAATCTTGTAAGTTGTTTTTGGCTGGTACCTGTGATGGGAATGGCAGGTGCGTGCTGGGCACAATTCGCGGGAACGATGGTTTGGACATTTTTATGCGTATTTTCCGTCTACCGACGAATGAAAATTATGACCTTTATCGGATTCTCGCGTTGGTAATAGGGGAAGAACCCGATAAACTGTCCATGAAATCAGAAATTACGTCAACGGAAGTTATTCGCAACACCAGTTGGCCAGCGCCACTGGCGTACACGCTGCTGCTGTTGGTTTATGTTTCTACATTTCGCATACTCGCTACACTGCCGTTGGAATTCCTGCATCAGGCTGTTTCCACAGTGGCAATCGTTGGGTTGACACTTTTCTATGTCAGTAGTCTTTTCCTGAAGCTAAGGAAAAATCATCTTACTCGCCTCGATCTACTGGTGTGGTCGTTCATTTTGATCAATTTCTTTGCAGCCTTTCAGGCACGCAACGTATTTGGTCAGCCCTATTATTTCGGAATTATGGCGCAACGATCCGTGCTGTTATCCTTGTCGGGAATGCTGCTAATATCCATGTTGCAGCAACGTTGGATTACGTTGTTGCAAATCGAACGAGCATTTGTTTGGATTAGTGTCATTCTCTTAATTGTCTTTTTTTATTTTTTTCTCTTTGTTAATCCGGTAAAATTCGGCGATGCTGAATTCGTAGCGTATAGTCCCATTCGTGGTTATCGATATCGATTTCAATTTGCATTGGTGATTATGTTATTGTTTTATTCTTTGTTTAAGTTTTCCGAAAAACGCAGGCCGCTTTATTTAGTTCTTATTATAGCAATCCTTTTCTATTTGATCTATTTCTTGCAATCCAGAACCACATTAGCCGTACTTCTGATTACGTTGTCCATTTATTTTTACAGAAATTTTTCGTTGCGGGAAAAGATTAAAAAGACCATTATTTATGGTTCATTGGTTTTTTTGGCGGTAGCGATCTTTTTTTCGCTGGGTATGACTTCCCTCTTCGAGAAATACCAAGTGCTTTACAACAATGTGGTTACGGTATTCTTTGGGGAATCGCCGGACGAGGCTTCATCTGCTGTACGATTCATGGAGCTGAATGTCGCGCTGGATCATATTTATAAACATCCGCTGCTTGGTAATGGATTTGTCAGCAGTCAATGGAACGGGGGATGGCATGAGATTTTGGGTTATTTTTATCCGGTTGACATCGGTTTGCTGGGCAATGTATTCGTATTCGGTATTCTTGGGACTGTATTAATCTACTTGCCATTTTATTATTCACTTTCATGGTCAAGGAATATTCATACCCAGGATGTTTTTTACAAGACCTGTGAGTACATGTTGCTTTTTTTCTTTCTAAGCATGTTTTTTTCTGCGGTTAATATTCGAGATTCAAGCAGTATATTATTTCTGGTCTGTTTGCTATATTACTACCGCTATCATTTTACTGATGCCGGTCAAATTACAATAAAGCACCATGAATAAAAGGTATCCTGACTTCTTAGTGGTCGGCGCTGCTCGGTCTGGTACTACCGCCTTGCACCGTTTGTTAAAGCAACATCCACAACTTTTTTTGCCAGCTGTTAAGGAGCCCTGTTTTTTCACTTTTGCAGACGATGCTACGGAATACCGCGGTGGTCGATTTGCATTTGCAGTAAAAGAAGAGGCTGCCTATTTGCAGTTATTTTCAGGGGCTGGCGATGATCAGTGTGCCGGTGAGATATCTACCCCTTATCTCTACATGCATTCCAGGACCATAGCGGCTATTAAACGGTATGTGCCTCATTCGGAGAAAGTAAAGATCATCATGGTCTTACGTCATCCGGTGGAAAGGACATTTTCCAATTACCTTTGGCGAAAGCGTGATGGACGAGAAGACGAGAACTTTGAAAATGCCTTGGCAATGGAGCAGGAACGAATTCGTAAAGGATATTCGTTTGATTATTTTTATGCTTCCCGGAGTTTGTATTCTGAAGGTGTTAAGGCCTATCAAGATGCCTTTGAAAATGTAAAGGTGTTCTTGTATGACGACTTTCGCTTACGGCAAGCAGAAGTCTTGCGTGAGATTTGCGACTTTTTGCAAGTCAATCCAAATTTTCGTTTTCGGAAGGTGGTGGAAATAAATAGAAGCACTTCGCCTAAATTTCCACTAATCAACCGGTGGCTCACAGCGGAGTTGAAGTGGAAGTTCCGATTCCTGAACGTACTGCCAACAGATTTCAGAGATGGATTGCGGAACATGCTGTTTAAGTGGAATTCATCCAGTGATCCCGAAATTACCATGAAACAGGAAACGCGGATGTCGCTGCTCAAAAAATTCGAAGAAGATACAGATCGTTTAGCGCAATTAATTAGTCGCGATTTGTCGCACTGGAAAGTATGAATGTCAATTCCATTCATACAGCTATCCTCGATCCTGTAGGTGTAAAAGCCGGAATGGATCAGTATGATATGCGTTTGGCGACAGCATTGCAATTGCAAGGTGTTAACGTGTCTATACTTTCAAACTTCAACGGAAATGGTGTAGTCAAATTCTTTTCATCGTCAGTGGTGGCCGGCTTATTCAGTTACCTTCAATTGATTTTCGCGTATCGAAAAGCTATTGAATTTTGTGATGCGAATACTGTTAAGCAGGCGATTTTGCATGTGTTTGGATTCACACGCACAGATCGTTGGGTGATTAGCCAATTTCAACGGAGAGGCATTCGTGTAGTGCTTATTGTGCATGATGTGGAGTCTTTTGTTTATAAAAACACCATGGACAGAACTCGTGCGATATTACTCCAATGCAAAGACAGTATTATTGTTCATCATAAATCAGCTGCCGCCGAGATACTTCGTTTGGTGGGCAATGATGTTCCAGTTAACGTGTTGCCGCACGGTCATTTTATTTCGGAACAACCTGTCGTTTACGAAAAGCGAATGGCGCGTGAGAAACTTGGCATTCCTATATCGGGTTTTTGTCCGTTGTTTTTTGGAATGATAAAGCCGACGAAAGGCCTCTCCGTGCTGCTGGATGCCATGGAACTAGTCGGTTCAAACTACCACGTACTTGTGGCAGGTCGTCCACGAGGAGACGTTCGGTCGCAGCTTGAAGGATTAGTGAAATTGCAAAAAAAGGGACGAGCAACTTTTTCGATAGGATATATTACGGAGGATGAAATGGAACTCTGGTTTCTGGCGGCTGATTGTATTGTCCTTCCGTATGAGAGGATCTATCAAAGTGGCGTTGCATTGCAAGCAATGAGTCGAAAGGTTCCGGTATTGATGTCAGATTTACCTGCACATGCAGAATGGCATCATGCGGGGGCTGACGCCACGCTGTTTCAAGCAGGTGATTCCGTAGATCTTGCCTTGAAATTGCAGTGGATGCAGCATAATTTGGTAGAGATCGCACAGCGAGCGGATCGAGCGTATCAACATCTTGTAAAGTATCACGACTGGAAAATACTAGCCAGTGGAATCGTTAATCTGTCTGCAGTAGGATGAGAATTGCTATTATCGGGTCTAGAGGTGTTCCTGCGCGCTACGGTGGTTTCGAGACGTTGGCCGATAGGCTTTCCTTGTATTTAGTGGAACGAGGCCATTCCGTAACAATCGTCGGTGAGAATCACGTTGGTTCACATACAGATAGTCGCCGAAATTTGCGATGCACCCTTTTTAGTAAACGCCGATTTCCAGTACTATTCTATTTCGAATCTGTCCTCCGGACTTTGATAGGATTTGAAGCGGTAATTATACTTGGCGTGGGTGGTGGACCCTTTCAATGGTTGTTTCATCTAACAAGAGTTCGCGTGGTTACAAACGTAGATGGATTAGAACATTTACGTGACAAGTATTCAGCCTTACAAAAGAGCTATGTCCGATGGTCGCAATACTTTGCAAAAAAATTCTCTGATCAATTGGTGGCTGATGCAGCTGCCGTGGAAGAGTATTGGATCAAAACAATCCGAGCAGATCAACATCGGATAACGGTCATTACTTACGGAACTGATATTGCCCGTATAGCTGATGATCAATTGCTGAAAAAATTTGGCCTTGAAAAAAAGAACTATTACTTATTGATTGCTCGTATTGTTCCTGAGAATAACATTAAAATGATTGTCGATTCATTTCTTACAGCTGATTCCCTGCGTAAGTTAGTTATCGTGGGCAATTGGCAGGATAGTGCTTATGGCCGTGAGATCAGAAAATGGGACGATGAACGTTTATGTTTGTTCGATCCAGTGTATGATGAAGAAGTAGTGGTAGCCTTGCGAAGACATTCATTTGCTTACCTGCACGGTCATTCGGTTGGTGGCACAAATCCTACCTTGGTTGAGGCATTGGGGTGCGGTTGCATAACTATTTGTTTTGATAATCCATTCAATCGAGCTACGACCCATGGATTTGGCTATTTTTTTCACGATAAAAAATCGTTGAAACAAGAGATTGAAAAAGTAGAGGTGTTATCCGCAGCAGCAATTGCCGAGTTAGAAATGCAGTCTTGGCTGTTGGCTGAACGTGTCTACGATTGGAGAATCATTGGTAATGCCTACGAGAAATTACTTTGCTGATATTTGCATCATGGAGCAAGAGTTTTTAGGAGAAGAGAAGTTGTTGAGCATGACCGAATTGATGCGTCAGGTTTATCCTGCGTCTGAATTAGGCGATTCATCCTTTCTTCGTTGGAAGTATTTACAATCTCCCCATGGCCCACCCGTTATACATCATGCTGAAGATTCACAAGGATGGACAGCCACCTACCAAGTGCTACCACGTACGTTTGTGGTAGAGGGAGTTGATCGAGTTGGCTGCCTATCTGTCGACACTGCGACTCGAAAAGATGTACGCGGACAAGGACTATTTCAGCGTTTGGCTAATGCAACTTACGATGAATTACCCGCATGGGGCATCGATTTCACCATAGGATTTCCAAACAATCAATCCTTGCCTGTTTTCTCCGGACCGCTTGGTTTTTCACTAATGGGGAATGTTCCTTTTTTGCTAAAACCCCTCCGCCCATGGTCCTTGCTGAAGCGATTGGTTAGGAAAAAGGATGGTCGAAAAGGAAGCGATCTAACTTTCAATATTGACCCTTCTTCGGTCTTCAGGAACAAGCAATGGAAGTCAACGCCCGTAGATTGGAACTCAGACTTGTCATTGCTTCAGCCGCTATTTGATTCCATGAATGTGCGACATCGATGTGCGATGAAGCGTTCCATTGAATATTTTAAATGGCGTTATGGATCCTGCCCATCACGCAACTATACCTTGATGATTGTACAGGAAAACAATTCGGATGAAGTGTTGGGGTACATCGTTCTTCGCGCTGTCCAACTAATGGGTTTTCGGTGCGGAGTGGTGGTTGATCTTGGTTGCTGCAACGCTGAATTAGCAGCACAGGCATTAGGCTTCCAGCTGCATGTGGCTTTTCGTAAATTTAAAGAAGCAGGAATAGAGCTCGTTGTAGCGGCTTGTATGGATGGTTGCCTGGAGTCTGAGCAATTATATTTGGAAGGATGCTTTGCATTGCCTGGTTTTATGATGCCACAACCGTTGCGATTGATACTTAAGGTTCATCGGCAGGAAGAAATTAATCCTACGTTACTTCAATTCGAAAATTGGTTCCTTACCTTCGGTGACTACGACGTGTTGTGAAAAAATCAATTCGCATATTGACCATTGATTTGGAGGATTGGTACCATTTGTTGGATCATCCGTTGACGAAATCGCCCGAACAATGGGTGACTTTTGAATCGCGGGTGGAAAAAAATGTGCATTGGCTTTTGGAATTATTGGACAAGTATAACATTCAAGCGACATGGTTTTGTCTTGGATGGGTTGCTGCCCGCTATCCATCCTTGATCCGCGAAGTTGCCAAGCGACACGAAATCGGCTGCCATACCTACCTTCATCAATTGGTTTATGAGCAAGACCGGCAGCAATTCATTGCAGACGCTAAACAAGCCAAGTCGGTGCTGGAAGATATTACCGGATGTTCGATAAATACGTTCCGGGCGGCAGGTTTTTCAGTGACGCCAAAATCTCCCTGGTATTTTGAGGCACTCTCTGAAGTTGGGTTTCGCATTGACAGCTCTGTTTTCCCCGCTCGACGACAGCATGGTGGTCACCCTTCATTCGGCATTGATAAGCCATGTCGTATCCAAACTAATTATGGTGAATTGTTGGAATTTCCCTTGCCTGTGAAATTAGTGGCTGGTCGTTCCTTGGTTTATAGCGGTGGTGGATATTTTCGGTTGCTGCCCTATCAGTTGATCCGCCGGTGGATTGGCCAATCCGATTACAGCCTTACCTATTTTCACCCGCGTGATTTTGATCCATCTCAACCCTTAGCGCCAGGACTTCCGTTGAAACGCCGCTTTATGTCTTACTACGGATTGAAAAGTAGTCGTGCTAAGTTCGAATCGCTACTTCGTGATTTTAAATTTGAAAGCATTGGTGCAGTGGCTGAGCGACTACATCACCTTCACCTTCCATTGCTTCAGATTGGCGATGATGGGAGCGTGATTTCACAGCTTAAAAATGCGTAAATTCGTCAGTATGTTGAAACGCATTCTGACGTTCACCTTATTCGTACTATTTTTTTGCAAAGCGCATGCTCAGGAGTACTTATTTCCGCTTAATCGAGATGTGAATACACGCATAGGTCATGCATTGACTGGTGACACACTTGGATTTCACACCTCCCTTCAGCCGTACGCATACACAGACTTACAGGGCGTTGTGTCTGCGGACTCCTTGCGCATGAATTCTCTTGGGACGGAAAAGTTCTATTCGACATGGGTTGGCAGAAAATTGTTTTCGGAGCATCTCTTGTTGGTCGATACCGATGACATTATCCTCTCGTTGGATCCCGTATTCAATTTGCAGGCTGGATCCGATCTCTTGAATCAGCGCAATGTCTTTGTCAATACACGTGGACTCCTGGTTCAAGGAAACGTGAAGAACAAGTTTTTCTTCTATTCTTCCTTTCATGAAAATCAAGCACGCTATGTGAATTATATCGATAGTCTGATCCGGCAGCAACAAGTGGTTCCCGGTCAGGGTAAAGTCAAATTCCTCGACAAGGAGGAGTTTGATTTCAGTATGGCTTCCGGTGGCATGGCATACAGAATAAACAAGCATTTTGAATTTTTACTGGCTCAAGATCGATTGTTTATTGGAGATGGTTATCGCTCGATGCTATTATCAGACAATGCCTATCCGTTCCCGTTTCTTCGCACCAACATGACTTTTTGGAAATTCCGTTATTCGGTTATCTATGCCGTCATGCAGGATTTACAGACACCTCCTGATCAGAACGTGGGTTATCCTAAAAAGTATGGAACGTTTCATTATTTGGACCTCAATATAGGTCGAAAGAACAAATTGACCGTAGGTATTTTTGAGTCTGTCATTTGGAAGCCTGCGGCCTCTCGTGGCTATGAATTACATTACTTAAATCCCTTCCTGTTTTTACGTCCTGTAGAGAATTCAATAGGATCTCCTGATAATGCTTTATTAGGATTAAATGTCAGATGGAAAATGTCACATTCTTCAGTCATGTATGGTCAGTTGATGTTGGATGAGTTTCTTTTAGATGAAGTTCGTAGTGGCGAAGGATGGTGGGGAAATAAGCAGGCCGGACAATTAGGTTTTAAATCCTACGACGTGGCAGGAATACGTTTCTTGAATGTACAAACAGAGTTTAACGTCGCGCGTCCCTTCATGTATCAACATCGAAGCAGTTCCCAAAACTATGCACACTACAATCAGTCGCTAGCGCATACGCTGGGAGCGGATTTTTATGAGTCCATCAGCTTTATAAACTATCGTTGGAGAAATTTCTTTGCAGAGCTGAAATTCCAATATGCCAAAGCAGGAAAAGATACTGCCGGAATTAACTTAGGGAATGATATCTTTCAGTCGTACGATACACGTCCCGGCGACTACGGGTACTATTTAGTCACAGGATTGAAGAGCACACTCACGAATCTGGGTCTACGGGTGAACTATTTGGTGAATCCCAAAACAAACTTTGTAGTGGAAGCCGGCATTGAATGTCGCAATTATTCCAATGAAGTAGATCAGCAGCAATCGCAGTTTGTTTATTTTGGTTTAAGGACTTCGCTGGAGAATTATTACTTCGATTTTTAATCCTTATTTTTCAAGAATAGGTGTTGAATACTAGCAGCCAGTATACGGCGTTCATGTCGGCTGTGGTTGTATCTTGGCTTCATCTTTTTCAGGCATGAATTTGGTCCTCTCCTTCGTCATTTCATTGGTTTGTTCATTGACGTTTCTTCCGTCATTGATTCAGGCGGCGCATGCTCGTCGGATTCTGGACCTTCCAGGACCACGCAAGATTCATCGTGAACCGGTTGCATTATTGGGCGGAGTAGGCATTTTTGCTGCTCTGCTGTTGTCACTAACTTTTTTTGGGGCTCGCTTTTTTGAGCCGGATCATCTCTTTCTATTGACTTCCGTGATATTATTGTTCTTCATGGGATTGCGTGATGATATGTCGCCATTGTCTCCTGGGGTGAAGCTATTCGGACAATTTACGGCAGCTGCCATTTCTGTCCTCTTAGGGAACATTCGTTTGTCGTCTCTTTATGGATTACTAGGACATCATCAGTTGCCCTTTGTAGGGTCTGTTGCAGTGTCAATTCTGTTGATAGTGTTTATGATCAATGCATTTAACTTCATGGACGGTGTTGATGGATTGGCAGGAACTATAGCGGCCATAGCTAGTTCGGTTGCAGGCGTCATTTTTTATTACTCAGGTCAATTTTTCTTCGCTATACTTTCGCTTTCCCTTGCGGGTTCAATCCTTGGATTTCTTCGGTTTAATATAACTCCGGCTCGCGTTTTCATGGGGGACTCCGGGTCCATGTCCATCGGATTTCTCCTGGCCATTTGTGGAATGCAATTGACATCTGTTTCCCTTTGGAGGATGGCGGACGGTAGTAGTTCAAATGGTTTTTTGATCGCGATTGCATTGTTGGCGCTTCCTGCTGTGGATGCACTTCAGCTTATTGTTTTGCGCTTGCTAAATGGCAGGTCGCCATTTCGACCTGATAACTGCCACTTTCATCATCAATTAGTTGCGATAGGATGGTCGGGCAAAAGAATCGTTCTTTTCTATTTATTGTTGCAAATTTTCTTCTTGCTGGTGGTGTGTTATTTCCCATTTAGATCTGCATTTCAACCCATCTGCTTCATACTTCTAAGTACATTGTCCATCATTCGTTTTGCTCATTGGCAAGCTGGAAAGGCAATCGTGGCACTTAAACGCTGAAGACGAAACATCCCATACTCATTTAAGGTATAAGGCCGAGCCCCAACAATTGCTTGGCTGATTCTCCCATGTCTCCCACTCATAAAAAACTCCTCTTTATTTTCGGTACACGACCAGAGGCGATTAAGTTAGCTCCTTTGGTCCGTGTGTTTTCAAACCATGCTGGTTTCGAAGTTAAAGTAGCAGTAACTGCCCAACACCGACAGATGTTGGATCAGGTGCTGGCCTTTTTTGAGATTGTGCCGGACTATGATCTGGACATGATGAAGCCGAATCAGTCATTGTTTGATGTGACGGCAGCGGGTATCAAAGGCCTGGAATCAGTGCTTGAAGATGCCACTCCCGATCTTGTGTTTGTTCAGGGCGATACCACCACAGCGTTCATTGGTGCTTTGGCTGCCTATTATAAGAAAATCAAAGTGGCTCACGTCGAAGCAGGTCTTAGAAGTCATCATAAATATTCTCCATTCCCGGAAGAAATGAACCGCATCATGGCAGGTCATTTGTCGGATCTTCATTTGGCTCCAACTTCCGGTGCTGCGGAAAACCTCCGACGGGAGAACATCCTGGAAGGAATTCACGTGGTTGGTAATACGGTTATCGATGCGCTTTTTCTGGGATTGGATTTATTGAAGGGGCCTAAAGGTGAGCCTATACGACAATCGCTGCAACACTTGCCCATCAATCAACGATTTGTATTGGTTACAGGACATCGTCGCGAAAGCTTCGGAGAGCCTTTCGAAAATATCTGTCATGCTATCGCTGAAAGTGCGGCGTGTTTCCCCGACGTAGCATTCATATATCCCGTGCATTTGAATCCCAATGTTCAGGAGCCGGTGCATCGAATTTTAGGAGGATTATCGAATGTACGTCTCATTGAGCCACTGGACTATCCACATTTTATTTGGTTGATGGAGCGTTGTTATGTAGCGCTGACGGATTCAGGAGGTATGCAGGAAGAGGCTCCGTCACTCGGTAAGCCAGTGCTGGTTATGAGGGAAGTTACGGAACGTCAGGAAGGAATCGATGCTGGCACCGCACGTTTGGTAGGTACCGACCAAAAGGTCATTTTTGAAGCGTTGCATGAATTGCTATCGAATGAAGAAGCCTATCAGCGTATGGCTAAGTCGGTCAATCCCTATGGCGATGGAACTGCATCCAATCGAATAGCAACAATCGTCGGAAAATATTTAAGTGATACGATCTAATCGTTGGTCAGAATTATGAAAGAACAAACTAAAATACAAGTTGCCATATTGGGCTTGGGATACATTGGATTGCCAACGGCAGCGTTGATTGCGAGTAAAGGTATCATGGTGAATGGGGTCGATGTTAACCGACATGTGATTGATACGATCAATAAAGGAAAGATTCATATTGTGGAGCCGGATCTCGAAGGATTGGTCCATTTGGCTGTTCGAAAGGGAGTATTGATAGCAGGGCCAAAGGTAAAAGCGTCGGATGTTTTTTTGGTAGCAGTTCCTACTCCGTTTAAAAAAGGACATCAGCCTGATCTCTCGTATGTGGAGAAGGCCACACGCATGATTTTACCACAGTTGCGTCCGGGGAATTTATTTATCATCGAATCCACCAGTCCGGTCGGAACTACTGAAAAAATGGCGCGATTGATTTTTAGAGAACGCCCGGAGCTGAAAGGTAAGATCCACCTGGCTTATTGTCCTGAACGGGTTTTGCCGGGCAGTGTCATCTATGAATTGCAACAAAACGATCGTGTGATTGGTGGCATCGATGAGGCATCGACAGAGGCGGCTGTACGTTTCTATAGTCGTTTCGTGCGTGGATCATTGCATAAGACCAATTCCCGGACGGCCGAAATGACCAAATTAGTTGAGAATGCATACCGTGATGTGAACATTGCGTTTGCAAATGAATTATCTGTCATTTGCGAAGAAGCGGACATCAACGTCAATGAGTTGATCAATCTAGCCAGTAAGCATCCGCGGGTAAAAATACTTCAACCAGGTCCAGGCGTCGGTGGACATTGCATTGCTGTTGATCCTTGGTTCATTGTTGCTGATTTCCCAAAGCAAGCCAAACTAATACGTCTCGCGCGTGAAGTCAATACTGGCAAAACCGAATGGGTACAGCAAAAAATACAAGATACTGCTGCGTCCTTTCAGAAAAAACAAGGTCGTCCGGCCGTGGTGGCCTGTATGGGTCTCGCTTACAAGCCTGACATTGACGATTTGCGGGAGTCACCAGCGTTGGAAATATATGAACACCTGGAGAAGCACGGAATTACGGTCATGGCTGTAGAGCCGAACATCCGTAAACATTCAAAGCTGGCGATTACAGATACGTTGCGTGCCGTTCGTGAGGCGGATATCTTGGTCTTTTTGGTTCGACATAAAGAATTTGTCGGCTTGAACACCGCTGGTAAAACGGTATTGGATTTCTGTGGCGTAGTTAATCATTGATTCTTATTTATTACTAGCAATACAAATCGATGTCTTCGAACGCTCCGTTGAATAGTATCAGTCGTTATTTCGGACTGACACGCAGCGTTACGGAGTCGATGATGTTCCGATTTGTAGGATTATTGTTGGTGTTTTTACTACACCTGATTTTAGCCCGTCTGATGGGACCTAAAGAGTACGGGTATTATTCCATCATAACTTCCTGGTTGAGCATATTGTTGGTGGTTAGTCTTTTTGGGATGGACAAGGCGGTGTTACGCTTTTTCCCATCGGCGCTGGCTAAAAACGATTATGGGATGGCTGCAGGTTTTTTACGCTTCTCGCGAATACTGATATTGGTATTGTCGTTCATTTGCGGGGTATGTGCATTTCTGGTGATACTAGACAAAAGCCGGAATGGGCTTGTTAATTTTTCGGAAGGATTTTTTTGGGCGCTATTTCTGTTGCCTTTGCTTGCCATGGTCTATCAAGGAGCAGCGGTCCTGCGCTCGTACAATCGAATCAAGGCTTCGATGCTTCCTGTCTATATTTTACTGCCGGTATTTCTTTCCATTGCCGTGGCGATTTATTATTACCAGCATCACCGACTGTCAGTAGATGCTGTCATGTTTCTTCAGCTGGGTTGTACTTTTTTAGTGATGTTGTGGGTTCGTCGAATGGTTCGCCGTAAAATGGATCCGCTGATTGGAGAAGCAACTCCTGAAATAGAGCCGAGGGTGTGGCTCTCGGTTGCTTCTGCCTTTTTTCTGAGTTCCATCATCGAAATGCTTCTCAAACAGTCCGACATTCTGATGGTCGGCTATTTGATGAGCCATGTGCGAGCTGGCGAATATTCTGCCGCTTCTCGGATTACATCGCTTATTGCTTTTGGTATATCGGTGTCAGACTATCTGTACATGCCCAAGATTACGGCGTTGTATGTGTCGGGAAAAAAACGGGCATTGCAGGAAATGGTGCGGACATCAGCACGACAAATTATGGGCTTGACATTGCCACTGATGGTACTCTTGGTGCTGAGTGGACCGTGGCTGTTGGCGGCATTCGGTCCTACTTTTAAAAAAGCATACATTCCCATGTTGATCCTTCTTGCCGGCCAGTTGGTGAATGCGGCAACAGGACTTTCTGGTGCGCTGTTAACCATGGCAGGAAATAGAAACAGCTACGTATTGTATTCCTTCGTGTCGTTCGTATTTCAAATCTTTTTCATGTTGTTGTTGGTTCCGGTTTGGGGCCTTTCGGGTGCTGCAGTATCTGCTGCTTTGGCGCGTATACTCCTGAATTTCTTGGCCTATCGCCATGTGCGTACTAAGATTGGTATTACCGCGTCGGTGTGGTAATAGCTGCTTACCCTGTTCATTTAAACGGATGTAATTTCCGCTTCCATGGTCTTAGTGGCTTTAAGCAACGACATCGATCCATGGAAACCCATTAGGCCGAAATAAATCAAACAGGAAGTGTCGGCCAGAACCTTTGTTCACCCCGTCTTTTTTCGTAAAATTGCAGGCCTATTCTTCCGACATTGGTATAGGCCTTTCATTTAATTCATCTACTTCGTCGCTGTGCCAGCAACCAACGCTTTCCGGGAATACCTACAACTTACCAAACCGCGTCTTTCGGGGTTAGTCGTTTTTTCCGCGGTTACCGGATACATGATTGCCATGAACGGAAAGGTGGCAGGAGCCCCCTTAGGTTGGCTGATGTTGGGTGGGTATCTGGTGACGGGAGCTTCCAATGGGTTTAATCAGGTAATAGAGAAAGATCTGGATATATTGATGGAGCGAACGGCTAATCGTCCGATTCCTTCAGGCCGGCTGTCAGCTAGAGCAGCATTGATCGCATCGTTGTTGATGGGAATTATCGGCGTTGCTATCCTTTGGGCCAAGATGAATCCGTTATGCGGAGCTTTGAGCCTGCTTTCCATGTTTATTTACACAGTCATTTATACGCCAGCTAAACGCGTAACGCCATTTGCTGTATTAATTGGAGCATTTCCCGGGGCTTTTCCACCGATGCTCGGCTGGATAGCAGCTCGCAATGAACTTGGATTGGAAGCAGTACTACTATATGCGATCCAATTCATTTGGCAATTCCCGCATTTCTGGTCCATCGCCTGGATTCTTCACGACGATTATTTGCGTGCAGGATTCAGAATGCTCCCATCAGCTGGAGGACGAACGAGATCATCCGCCTTCCAAACATTAGTCTATACTGCTTGTTTAATCCCCATGGCCTTTCTTCCACAAGCATTTCACCTGGCCGGCTGGATTACCACCTGCTCTCTACTAATTTGTGGGATCATTTTTACCTGGCAAGCTGTTGGGTTGTATAAAACATTGGAAATCAAGGCCGCTCATCGGTTGATGTTCGGCTCTTTTCTGTATCTGCCGGCAGTCCAACTTTCCTGGATGTTTGAAAAACTACTCTGATCATGACGACCACCCCGCTATCTGAAGAAGAACTGATCCGTCTCAAATCCCGTAAAACGCTCCTATGGTTTGGGATCATCAGTATTATTATGCTGTTCGCTGGACTTACCTCCGCGTACATTGTCCGTCAGAGTGAGGGTAAATGGGCTCAGTTTGATCTTCCCAATGCCTTTATTATTAGCACATTGATTATCGCATTTAGTAGTATTCCCATGCAATGGGCGGTTAATTCCATCAAACACGGTAACGCCGAAAATCTCACTAAAGGATTGATAATCACTTTATTGTTAGGTGCAGGGTTTGTGATATCGCAATATGTTGCTTGGTCTGAATTGTTTCGGGATGGCATTGCTTTCTCGAGCCGTCTTTCGGATATCCGTACGGATTATACCTACATTTCCTCGGGCACTGAAACGGCCGAGCAAGCCGGCGAGGTAGGCAATGTTTCGGCCTCCTTTTTATACGCCATCACCGCGTTGCATATTTTGCACTTAGCAGCGGGTATTTTGGCGTTATTTGTTGTACTTTCGCGGTCAATCAGGAAAAAGTATACCCCCGAAGAGTATTCCGGAGTAAGTATGTGTGCCACGTATTGGCACTTCCTCGGAGGGTTGTGGGTGTATCTCTTTTTCTTTCTATTTTTCGTGCGCTAATAGTAACCTCCATTAACAGTAACGTATAAATTTCTCAATCAACCGATACCTAAATGTCTAGTCACGCAGCAGCAAATCCGTCGAAAGTGTGGGGCGGTGGTCATTCTCCGTTCAACCTGAGTTGGGGAAAGATGTTCATGTGGATCTTCCTTGTTTCCGATGCATTCACATTCTCTAGTCTCCTGATCGCGTATGGTTACATGCGTCATCGCTTTACCAGCATCTGGCCTATTCCAGGCGATGTGTTCACGCACTTCCCGTTTATCCACGGACATGTGCCGTTGGCATATGTAGGGTTAATGACCTTCATCCTGATCATGAGTTCTGTTACCATGGTATTGGCTGTATTCGCTGGTCATAATCACAACCGCAAATCGGTATTGATGTGGTTGGGACTTACCATCATCGGTGGTTTTATGTTCCTCGGATCTCAGGCGTGGGAATGGTATCACTTCATCGAAGGTTCTGAGAAAGGCGCTTTTGTACTTGCTGATGGTCGATTCGCTCGTACCGATGATCTCGAGCCGGGTGTATTAATGTTTCAGGATCACTCCAAAGTAGAGGGCGCCGAAGCACAAGAATTAATGGCTACCGCCAAGAAGAATATTATCGGCGCTAATTTGACCGAAAACGAATACGGAAATACACCATTGTTCGCCAACTTTTTCTTCTTCATCACTGGTTTCCACGGCTTTCACGTATTCAGTGGTGTCGTTCTTAACATTATCGTTTTTATTTTAGTGTATCAGGGATTTAATGAACGGAAGAAAGATTATGAACTCGTTGAGAAGGTTGGCCTTTACTGGCACTTCGTTGACTTGGTTTGGGTCTTCGTCTTCACCTTCTTCTACCTCGTCTAACACAGCATCATCCTAGCCTTATGTCAAATAATCATCACGCAGTAGCCGCTGAGGGCGGACACGATCACGGTTCATTGACAACCAAGCTGATCTGGAGAGTATTCTGGATTCTTTTGGCGGTAACCATTTTCGAAGTAGCGATCTCTTTTACGGGAATTTCCAAAGAGGTCCTCATGCTTACCTTTATCGTACTCACGATTGTAAAATCCTATTACATCGTGGGCTACTTCATGCACCTTAAATACGAGGCAGTTCCTTTCCGCTGGTCGATTCTGCTCCCGTTCATTCTCATTGTATACCTCATTTTCATCGCCCTTTACGAAGGTTCCTCGTTGACGATGGCTCCTCTCTAAGATCACCATGCCGATTTCCAACAGGATCAAGCTGCTCATTCCAGCAATCATTCTTGCTTATCCGGTTGCTTTCTGGTTTGCAATTTCTTGCGGTGACAACCATTTTAAGCGTCTCCCGATTATTGGTCCTGTCGAAGTGACCACCTCGGGAGATTCGCTTTTTCATACGGTTGGAGATTTTCACTTGACCAATCAGGAAGGGAAGGAAATATCCCAAAAAGACCTAGAAGGAAAAATCTACGTAGCTAATTTCTTCTTTGCTTCCTGTAAATCGGTATGTCCCCAGATGAACGAAAACGTTCGTCGTATACAGGAAAAATTCAAGGGCAGTGATGAAGTTCGCATTGTTTCCTACACCGTCGATCCGGAAACTGATTCAGTATCGGTATTGGCTGATTACGCTAAAAAGATGGGAGCCAATAATCAGCAATGGTGGTTTCTTACCGGGCCGAAGGATTCCATTTATTCTTTAGCGCGAAACGGATATTTACTCCCTGCCGCTCAACGTATCAGCGAGGGTGATTTCTTTCATTCACAAGATTTGCTTCTGATAGATAAAGACAAAAGGATTCGCGGAATCTATGATGGTACAGAGACGTATGAAGTCGATACCTTGGTGGATGAAATCAAAGTACTGATGCACGAGTATTTCGAATTGGAGCATAAAAAATAACACGTCCTCTCCGGATGTGTTCAATGATAAAAACGCTTTCATGACGCTTACAGACAATCTTAAGTCGCGCGAGCAATTCTACAAGAAGCTCATTTGGATTATTTCTATTGCAGTGTTTGCAGTGGTGGTTATTCTCTCGCAATTGCCGAAGGCGGAAACCATTCCTGCTTGGGCAGCGTTATTGCCTGGGTTGAATGCAGTCTTGAATGGCACCACCACAATTCTCTTGTTGGTGTCTTTGTGGTTCATAAAAAAGAAAGACGTCGCCATGCACAAGAAGCTGAATCTGGCAGCATGCGTGCTCTCTACGGTCTTCCTGTTGTCGTACGTACTGTTTCATGCCTTTGGAGTGGAGACCCGCTTCCCCGCCGAGCATCCCATGCGTCCTATGTATTTAACCATTCTTTCCACGCACATCGTTTTAGCAGCCATTGTATTGCCGCTAGTTTTGCTTTCCCTTTATCGTGGATTGGTCAATCAAGTTAGCCTTCACCGCAAGATTGTCCGTTGGTCTTATCCAATCTGGTTGTATGTTACCATTACTGGTGTTATCGTGTACCTGATGATTTCACCCTATTATAAATTCTGATCATGAAGAAGTCTGCTGCGATTGCACTTTTCGTTTTATTTATCATGCTTTCCATCGATCACACTTCAGCGCAGTGTGCGATGTGTCGTCGTAATGTTGAAACCAACAAAGAGTCGCACAACAACAAAGTGGGTACGGGTCTTAATAAAGGAATTTTGTATTTAATGTCTGTACCCTATCTCATCGGCATTATTGGCGTAGCCATGTGGATGAAAAAGCGGAAACAGTAGTTTCTTTTGGCAGCGCGTGAGTATTGACTCAAGCCCTCATTTTCAGTACTTTTGCAGGCAAATGCCGTTGTATAATACCCTCGATCGTGATGCGTTGCTGAAACGCATAGAAAATGAACCTTTTTCGAGGGTTACCCTTTCTTTTTACCGTTATGTCCGTCTTTCGGACCTGGAAGTTTTCCGGGCTCGAATGTTCAGGGAGTGGGAGCAACTCGGCATCCTTGGTCGGATCTACCTTTCACAGGAAGGTGTCAATGCACAGATTTCCATTCCGGAGCCTCATTTTCAGGCATTCAAGGATTGGATGGATGCATTCGTGCCGTTTAGTAATATGGACTTGAAAATCGCGGTGGAAGACAATAAGTTTTCCTTCGTGAAATTGAAAATTAAGATCCGTGCTAAAATTGTAGCTGACGGGTTGGATGATGATTCCTTTGATGTTACCAATGTTGGCACGCACCTTTCAGCCAGTGATTGGAATGAAGCCATGAGATCTCCGGATGCAGTCGTTGTTGATATGCGCAATGTGTACGAAAGTGAAGTCGGCCATTTCAAGGGAGCAATACTTCCACAGTCTGTAACGTTTCGTGAAGAATTGGAGGAGGTGCTCGGCATTCTGGAAGATAAGAAAGACAAGAAAATTCTACTATACTGTACTGGCGGGGTTCGCTGCGAAAAGGCCAGTGCCTATTTGCGTCACCATGGATACGAGGATGTCAATCAGCTCAACGGTGGCATCATCTATTACACCCAACAAGTGAAAGAGCAAGGATTGCCGGTTGAATTCATTGGTAAAAACTTCGTTTTCGACGACCGTATGGGTGAACGAATTACCGACGATGTAGTAAGTAACTGCCATCAATGCGGTTCGGTTTCAGATGCACATACCAACTGTGCTCATCAAGGATGCCACGTGCTTTTTATTCAATGTTCTTCGTGCGCCGATGCGATGAATGCGTGTTGCTCGGAGGAGTGCAAACACATCCTATCCTTATCAGAAGCCGAACAGGCTGAAATTCGCCGTACCAGTCCTTTGAAGGACGTGCAAACGCTTTACAAGCCGATAATTCGTCGAATCAAATAGTACGTTATTTTTCAAACCGGTTTGCATTCAGAAACCCAATTGGCAGTGCGGTCTGTCCTGTAGTAGCCAGGTCCGCCAAGATCTCGCCAACAACCGGGGCAAATTTAAACCCATGTCCACTGAACCCCCAGGCTACGCATACCTTTGCTTTGTAACCTGGTAGATGGTCAATCACAAAATGTTCGTCGGGAGAGTAGGAGTAGAGACAGGTTTTTGATTCGGACATTTCGCCGATTCCGCCAGGAAGGTGGCGGCGTATAAATTCATGAACGAGTGCGAGGTCATCTTTTTCAACATGACGATCAACGTGGTCGGGATCCGTTTTTATTCCCGCATGATGGTAGGCTACTTTCACTTCATTCGATGTTTCGGAAGACACTCCTTTCATGGAAGGAAAACCGTAAAACACCCCTGGACAATCGGGCTCGGCAAATAGCCAACAAGGAAATTTTCCCAACTCGAAGGCCGATGGAAATGCCGGTTTATACCATGAAAGCACCTGACGTGTCACTTTCAGATGCGGCTCCACCATTGGAAGTAGTTTGCCCGACCATGCACCCACTGTGATTAGGAGCCGGTCGCAGGTGAAGGTCCCCGCTGTAGTGTCCACCTGAATGGCATGGTCCAGTAGTTTCCATCCTTGGACTTTAGTATTAGCGCGAATTTCTGCTCCGTAAACTTTTGCTTGATTCGTAAAAGTGCGTATAGCTTTTTCAGGCAAGAGAAAACCGGCGTCAGGTTCGAAAAGTAGCTCATAGTCAGATGGCACACGGAACAAGTTTCCTTCGCTTGATTCAACAACAAGTTCGTGTAGTTCGATGCCATATTTTTTCGCGGCAAACTTTACACCACTTAATACGCTATGATTTTTCGGTCCGCCATATAGTAGTCCGGTCTTAAAGTAGAGTTGTGTATCTGTCTGCTCTTCCAGTTCCCGCCAAAGATGATAGGCTCGCTCGAGCAAGGGTATATAATCCGGATGTTCAAAGTAGGCTTTGCGTATGATACGGCTCTCCCCACCATGAGATCCTTTTTCATGCGTGATGTCGAATTGTTCAAGTCCCAGCACACGGTGTCCACGCTTCGCCAGGTAGTAGCAAGCAGCGGATCCCATTGATCCTACACCAAGGACGATATGGTCGAAGTGATTTTTTGAGGACATGAAGTAAAAGTACCCATTTGTTTTTTGCCACTAAATATCCCTCTTGTAGACGCGTATTACTTGACAGCTACTGAATCTTCAATACTACTTTTTGTTATCTTTGTCCTTAGTTCTTTAACATTCCTGAAAAGGAAACTTATCCAGAAAGGTGGAGGGATGACGCCCGTTGAAACCTTGGCAACCCCGGTAATCCGCCTCTTTGCGCGGATGAAAGAAGGTGCCAAATCGTCCTTCTCCATGTAGAAGGCAGATAAGTCAGACAGGTTTGCATCGCCGATGTTCGCAATCTCTTCTGACTTTCAGGGGGGATTTTTTTTTGGATGAAAACCACCAGGATGAGTTAAAGACTTGTCAACTGCATATGATGAACGGAAGTATTTCTAAGACCTATCGGGGTGTTCCTGTGTATGAGGAACTGATGAAGCGTGTATTGGTGATCGATGGTGCTATGGGCACCATGATCCAGCGGTATAAACTGGAAGAGCATGATTACCGTGGAACTCGTTTTGCGGATTTTAATAAGCCGTTAAAAGGCAACAATGATTTGTTATGCCTGACGCGTCCCGACATCATTGAGGCCATTCATCGGGAATATCTGGAAGCCGGTGCTGATATTATTGAGACCAACACGTTTAATGCGCAACGGATTTCTATGGCTGATTATGCCATGGAGCACCTTTCGTATGAAATAAATGTCGAAGCCGCACGAATTGCTCGTCGCGCGATTGATAGTTTTATGCAGGATCACGTCGGTAGCTCACCGAAGTTTGTAGCCGGAGCTTTCGGTCCGACCAACAAGACGGCATCGCTTTCCCCTGATGTAAATGATCCTGGGTACCGTGCAACCTCCTTTGATGAATTGGTTGAAGCGTATGCTGAGCAAGCACGTGGATTAATGGATGGCGGAGTGGATATCATGCTGGTGGAAACTATTTTCGACACTCTCAATGCCAAAGCCGCTTTGTTTGCGATTGAAAAAGTGTACGAAGAACGCGCTATCAGGCTGCCGATTATGGTATCAGGAACAATCACCGATGCCAGTGGTAGAACGCTCAGTGGTCAGACGGTAGAAGCCTTCTTGATTTCAGTGTCTCATCTTCCATTGTTAAGTATCGGTTTAAACTGCGCACTTGGCGCAAAAGAGATGCGTCCACACATCGAAGAGCTTTCGCAAAAAGCTCCGTTCTTTGTTAGTGCTTATCCGAATGCTGGTCTTCCTAATCAGTTTGGTGAATACGATGAGTCGCCGCATCACATGGGGCATCAGATCGAAGATTTTCTAAATAGTGGGTTTATCAATATTGTTGGTGGTTGCTGCGGCACCACTCCCGATCATATTCGTCGTATAGCAGAAATCGCCAAAAATATTGCACCACGTCGGATTCCCGAAATTGAACCCTGGCTCCGTCTGAGCGGTTTAGAAGCAGTGGTGTACCGACCAGAATCCAATTTCATGAATGTCGGTGAACGGACCAACGTTACCGGATCACGTAAGTTCTTACGATTGATTAAAGACAATCAATACGAAGAAGCGCTCTCCATTGCACGTGACCAGGTGGAAGGAGGCGCACAGGCGATTGACGTAAACATGGATGAGGGAATGCTCGATGCACCGTCAGCGATGACCCGGTTCCTGAACTTAATGGCTGCCGAGCCCGACATTGCCCGAATTCCCTTAATGATTGACTCTTCAAAATTCCACGCGATTGAAGCGGGTTTGAAGTGTTCGCAAGGGAAAGCGATTGTAAATTCCATTTCGCTAAAAGAAGGCGAAGAGGAATTTATTCGCCAAGCTCGACTCATCCAACGCTACGGTGCAGCCGTCATTGTCATGGCCTTTGATGAAAAAGGACAGGCAGATACGCTGCCTCGTCGAATTGAAATATGTGAACGCGCTTACCGATTACTCACAGATCGACTGGAGTTTCCGCCACAAGATATCATCTTCGATCCAAATATTTTTCCGGTAGCAACCGGCATGGAAGAGCACCGCAAGAATGCGTTGGATTATTTTGAAGCGACTCGCTGGATTAAAAATCACTTGCCTCATGCGAAAGTTAGCGGAGGTGTCAGCAATGTTTCCTTCTCCTTCCGTGGAAATGATCATGTACGCGAGGCCATTCATGCGGCATTCTTGTACCACGGCATTCAAGCAGGCATGGACATGGGCATTGTCAATCCCGGACAGCTGCAAGTGTATGATGAGATTCCGAAAGACTTATTGGAATTGGTCGAAGATGTTTTATTGGATCGTCGGGAGGATGCTACGGAACGACTGATTGTTCACGCGGAAACATTGAAAGGCGTAGTTGGTAAGAAGGAAGAAAAAGAAGAGGTGTGGCGCGCTGAACCGGTTGAGAAGCGCTTGGCTCATGCATTGGTGAAAGGGATTACAGATTTCATCGAAATTGATCTTGAGGAAGCGTTGAAAAAATACCCAAAACCGTTGCACCTGATCGAAGGACCGTTGATGGACGGAATGAATGTGGTCGGCGACCTTTTTGGAGCCGGTAAAATGTTCTTACCCCAAGTCGTTAAGAGTGCACGAGTCATGAAGAAAGCAGTCGCTTATCTTGAGCCGATGCTGAACGCGGCTGATGGAACGGCTGTGCGTGCTAATGCAGGAAAGGTGTTGTTGGCTACAGTGAAAGGCGATGTACACGATATCGGTAAGAACATTGTTGGTGTTGTTCTTGCATGTAACAATTATCACGTCATCGATATCGGGGTTATGGTTCCCGCCGAAAAGATTCTTGAGACGGCAAGACGCGAACAAGTAGATATTATCGGATTGAGTGGTCTCATCACTCCCTCACTCGATGAAATGGTGCACGTTGCGAAGGAGCTGGAGCGCGAGGGATTCAAAGTGCCGTTGCTCATCGGTGGTGCGACTACGTCTAAAGTGCATACCGCGGTGAAAATTGAGCCGAATTATTCGCAACCGGTAATCCACGTCAACGATGCATCACGCAGCGTTCCGGTGGTGAGTCAATTGCTATCAAAAGGCCAACAAGCGGACTTCATCGCCAATACGCGTGCGGAATATGAACGCGTGCGCGAATACAATAAGTTAGCCAATTCGCCCGATAAATATTTGAAATTGGAGGACGCGCGAAGTAATCGCTTACAACTTTCTGTGGCTGATTATCCCGCTGCTCCTCATCAGTTAGGAATACAGGTATTTGAGGAATACTCTTTGGAGGAAATTGCCGAATACATTGATTGGACGCCCTTCTTCCACGCCTGGGAGTTGCGCGGAGTTTACCCTAAAATCCTACATGATCCAACGCATGGCGCGGAAGCTGTAAAGCTGTTCACCGACGCCCGACAGATGTTGGATCAGCTAATTCGCGAAAAGTGGTTGAAGGCAAAAGCGATCATAGGCTTGTTTCCTGCCGTGTCTGAAGTGGATGATATTCTCGTGCTCGACCAGGAAGCTCTGCATACACGCGCCATTTTTCATACACTCCGACAACAATCAAGAAAGCCCGAGGGGCAACCGAATATTGCATTGGCTGATTTTATGCTGCCAAGAGATTCATCAGGTGCTACCGATTACATCGGTTGTTTTGCTGTAACGGCGGGCATTGGAATTGATGAACACGTTACTCGCTTTGAAAAAGATCATGACGATTATTCTGCCATTTTAGTGAAGGCCTTGGCTGATAGATTGGCGGAAGCGTTTGCAGAACTCATGCACAAACGCATCCGTCGTGAATTCTGGGGCTATGCAGTCAACGAGGATCTATCCATTGAACATCTGGTGCGTGAAGAATATCAGGGTATTCGTCCGGCACCAGGGTATCCGGCGCAACCAGATCATACCGAGAAGCGCACCTTGTGGCAACTATTGGATGTAGAGAAACATACCGGCATTGCACTCACAGATAGTCTGGCCATGTTTCCAACCGCATCGGTGTGTGGTTTATATTTCGCCCATCCGGATGCCCATTATTTTGGGGTAGGAAGGATTTCTAAAGACCAGGTCACGGAGTATGCTCACCGAAAGGGCTTAAGTGTACTGGAAGCTGAGCGTTGGCTGGGACCAATTTTGGGCTATTAATCCTGACTCTTTTTTGATACCTTGTAAACTAATTTCACGAGTATTTCGTGTTATTAATCAAACCTATACCATGAAAAGATTAGTACTTGCCTTGTTGATGTTGGTCCAAACCGCATCGTTTGCTCAAAACTGCGGCTTCACATACGCTACATCGCCCAATGGAGCTGTAACATTTGTTCCAGCAGGATTATCACCTACCTATGTATGTTCCTGGAGTTTCGGAGATGGCTCATCTGGTATGTCCATGGGAACCATTACGCATTCCTACAACAGTATGGGACCTTTCGTGGTGTGCCTGACGGCTACGGATTCTATGACCATGACTACCTGTACGTTCTGTGATACTGTGGTGATGAATTCTTCCAGCAATTGCATGTTTTCAATGTCCCAAACTCCTGGTACCACGAGCTTTATTTTTTCAGTGACTGTGCCCTCGGGTCAAAATGCGGTGTGGACCTTTGGAGACAATTCAAATGGAATTGGCACCCCTGTTTCACATACGTATTCATCGGCCGGGAATTATCTAGTTTGTGTGCAGTTGATTGACTCCATGACGTCTAGCGTAGTTTGCAGTTCATGTATCAATTTGGTGGTACAACCGGTAAGCCAAAACTGCTACTTTACCTTTTATGCAGATTCACTTTTGCCACAAGCAATTAATTTCACCGCTTACCCTGCTTACGGTGGTTCGCAGATTACTTGGGATTTCGGTGATAACACAACAGCCACTCTTTCTCCACGCCAACACGTCTACGCCCAGCCTGGTACGTACAATGTATGCATGAATGAAACTAACTCGGCCGGAGTCCTGCTTTGTTCAAATTGCCAAACGGTAACAGTGGGAAGCTTTTCCAACCAATGCAATTTCACATATTCCATCTCTCCTGGTGCACCAAGTACTTCCGTAGCGTTTTTCTCTACAAGCAATTTCCCGGTATACCAGTATGCGTGGGATTTCGGAAATGGATCCACGATGACGGGCAACGTGGTTACGGCAAACTTTGCCGCTCCCGGAGTTTACAATGTGTGTATGAATGCACTTGACTCTAACGGTGCGATTCTTTGTTCGGTTTGTCAGCCCGTTGTAATTTCACCTGCACCGATTAACTGCGCGGCCTATTTCATCCCCAGCATTGCAGGTATGAACGCTTCGTTCATTGAACTTTCCACCGGCACTTCATCGGCTACATCGTATTCATGGTCCTTTGGAGATGGAATGGGTTCTGCACTTCGTTTCCCGAGTCATATTTATTCCCAACCAGGCATGTATCAGGTTTGTTTGTCGGTTTCAGATAGTAACTGCACCGATCAGTATTGTACAACAGTGGTAGCAGATACGACGAATCAGAATCCCGGACCCTGTCAGGCGCAGTTTGTTGTATTGCAAGTGGCGCCATTTGACGTAGTCATTATTGACCTCAGCTCAGGAACCAATCTTGCCTACAACTGGGACTTTGGTGATGGTACCACTTCTTCACAGCAGTATCCGTCACACTATTATACTAGTACTGGATCGTATACCCTTTGTCTGACAGTCTCTGGCGGCCTTCTGGGCTGTACCAGTACATTCTGTGATACCCTTACTGTAGATTCAGCTGGTAATGTGTACCGTATCATGCAAGGTTTTAATGTGAATGTTGTTTCTCCATCTTCATTTACCGGATTGAGCGATATCGCACCAACCGCTGAATTCCGCAGTTATCCGAATCCTGTAGCAGATCAATTTACCATCGAAGGTGCGTCTGCGATGAATCAAGCCTCTTGCTACCGGGTTCTGACGTTGCAAGGAGTTGCTGCGTTATCCGGTGCATTAAATAGCACGAAGACAAGTGTAAATGCCACTTCATTGGCCAAAGGGACTTATTTACTCGAAATTCGTGACGTAAAAGGAGCGACTTCCTACCTAAAATTCGTAAAGGAATAAAGAAGTTCAATTAACGTTAGCAACGGCGATCGTACCCTACGTTCGCCGTTGTTTTTTTTAAAGGCTATTCCATTTCAATTCGCTGTTAAATTCGAATTGTGGTATCGCCGGAAATGGTATTAGCCAATAAGTTTACAGGTTTTGGTGGATCACCCTTCTTTTTATGCATTATTTATGGAGATAATCATCAGCCGATGTAAACCATTCTCGCTGTATCTTCGTGTATATCTATATAAAAACTGCCTCATGAAAAAAGCACTACTTGTATTTTATTTTTTAATGAGTTTTGTAGCAGTCCATGCTCAGAACTGCGCCTTCACATCCGGAACCAGCGGAGGTGGAATGTATTATTTCGTAGCGGATTCAACGTTTGACCCGAATACTACTCAATACTATTGGACCATCAGCAACGGAGTTTCCATGACCGGGTTCATGCCTTCAGCTGTACTTACACCTGGCGCCTATGGCATATGTGTCGATTATTTTGATTCTACTGGAGTGCAGTTGTGCTCCTACTGCGACTCGATCGTAGTAGCTGGACCAAGTTGCATATTTAATGTATATCAAACGCCAGGCTCGTTACTGGTTGACTTCATGACCCAGGTTCCTGCTGGTCAATATGCGGCATGGAGTTATGGGGATGGTACATCCGGTCTCGGCTCCTCGCCTTATCATACCTACTCGAATGGTGGAAATTATACGGTATGCGTACAGCACATCGATTCCATGTCGCAGGTTGTTGTTTGTAGTTCTTGCCAGACAATCACATTACAAGGTGGAACTACAACGTGCTCCTTTACGGCTGCGCCTGATAGTATGAATCCGATGACATATTCTTTTTTTGCTAATCCAGCAGCCGGTAATAGTTATATCGGTTGGAGTTTCGGCGATAGTGCAATTGCCAGCGGTTTGTCTGCAGCGCACACGTATACAGCTTCCGGAGTCTATGTAGCTTGTATGAACGAATACGACGCAAATGGAACATTATTGTGCTCCAGCTGCCAGAGTATTTACATCAGTCCAGGTGGTGCATGCGGAATCAATGCCGTCAATTTGCAGGGGTCAACCTATTTGTTTCAAGTGGCCATTCCCCAAGCAGGAGCTCAGATCGATTGGGATTTCGGGGACGGCTCAATCGGAAATGGTTCTAATGTATACCATTCTTTTAATTCGGCAGGAATTTTCAATGTATGCGTGACTCAAACCGATGCAAACGGTTTAGTAGTATGCACTAATTGCACGACGGTGGTAGATTCTTTCATGACTTCCAATTGCAACGTTACGTTCGCACCTCTCGGCACTAACAATTTCCAATTTACAGTTTCAGGTAATCCTTCCGCAAGCGGATACAATTGGGACTTCGGAGATGGATCGAATGGCAGTGGCATGAATCCTCAACATTATTTTGCCATGGCTGGTGTTTACAACGTATGCGTGAGCGTTGTCGGGGGTGGAGCGGTGCTCTGTACTTCTTGTGTAACAGTTGTAGTAAGTAATACAGCGCCATCCTGTGCAGCGTATTACATGGCAAGCGTTCAAGCGATGGATGCTTATTTCATCGACCTGTCAAATGGAACTAGTCCGGCTACCACGTATATGTGGGATTTTGGTGACGGCTCAATGTCTTCTATTCGTTTCCCTCAGCATACCTACACCCAGCCAGGAGTTTACACGGTTTGCCTTACCATCGCCGATAGCGCGTGTTCAAACACCTACTGTTCCATGGTTATTGCAGATAGCATGGTAGTGGTTCCTTCGGGTTGCCAGGCTTCATTTGCAACGTTGCAGCTTGCTCCGTATCAATTGGCAGTCATTAATTTTAGCAGTGGAACAAATTTGAATTTCTCGTGGGACTTTGGCGATGGTTCAACTGCCAACCAGCCATACCCTAGTCATGTGTATGCTTCTACCGGTGCCTACTACCTGTGTCTGACCGTGTCTGACAACAACGGATGCTCCGATACATTTTGCGACACCGTAGCTGTTGATTCAAGTGGTAATATCTTCCGCTCATTGACAGGTTTTACCATCAGCGTACTATCGCCTTCCATGATAGCGGGCGTAAACGATGCTCCGGAAAATGTTCGCTTCACGGCTTATCCAAATCCTGTGAGCGATATGCTCTCCATTAAGCGCAATGCAAATGGATCAGCCAGCTACCGAATAATCAACCTTCAAGGTGCAGTGGTAAATGCAGGCTTGC
Organism: Candidatus Pollutiaquabacter sp.; assembly: GCA_947465495.1. Lineage (GTDB taxonomy): Bacteria > Bacteroidota > Bacteroidia > AKYH767-A > 2013-40CM-41-45 > Pollutiaquabacter. Next base: position 68,004 of record CANIAS010000004.1, read on the forward strand.
TTCAAGATGAAAGCACACCAATTGATGTAAGTACAATGGCACGCGGAAGTTACTTGCTCGAAGTCACAGAGTCAACGGGGTATCGTAGTCATCGAATGCTGATTAAAAATTAATTTGTTTCGTTTTCATGTGGTTGAAGGCAGGGAGATTTCTCCCTGCTTTCTTTTGTCATAAAGGTTGAATGAATCCCTCGGAAGAACTATTGCGGCGTTGTTGTAAGGACGATCGAAGGGCTCATCTGGAACTTTACCAGATGTGTTTTGATTTCATCTTTTCCGTATGTCGTCGCTATTACGTCAACCGGGAGGATGTCGAAGCGTCACTCAATGCCACGTTTCTAAAGGTTGTTGTGGGCCTGAAAGGCTTTTTGAATAAAGAAAAAATTGTTCCATTTGAGTTGTGGGTGCGACGCATAGCCATCAATCAAGTGACCGATGAATACCGTAAAAATAAATCGTTACGAGAGCTGATAGCTGCGGATGTGGCTATAGAGGATACGGATGCGGTGTATGAGGAATCCGACGTGCTTAAAGAAGCTTTATTGGAGAGCATTGATGCATGGTTGATTCGACTGCCACCAATGGGACGTGCCGTTTTCAACCTGCATGTAATCGATGGGTATAAACACGAGGAGATCGCTAAGCAGCTGGGGATATCAGTAAATACATCCAAGGTGCATTTGCATCGAGCAAAAAAGCAATTACGCGAATGGGTGAAATCGTCGTATGAGTTCCATGTCAATTAAATTCTTCTTCGCATGAAAAAGAACACAGATAATTTTAAATTGAATCCTAAAACTTCCTGGCTGAAAGCCGAAGTTTTACTGGACAATCATTTTCATAACAAACGTCGCAAACGATTTATTCTACTGCTAGTTCTGACAGCACTGATCGGTACTGGTACTTGGTGGTATACGAAAGTGACATCATCCCCTGATTCAGATAGTAAAATGCCGTTGGTTTCAGCCGGCGAAAAAGTCCGTACTGAAACTTCGAGCCAACAGATATCGCCTGAACAGACTGTTACTGCTACCACTTCGAAAAAAATAGCAGCTACAAATTCTCCGGAAAATTTTGCGTCACAATCTAATCCCTCGGTACCATCTTCATCTTTGAAGCCGCATAACACGGTTTTGTCAACAAAATCTGTAAACAAATTGCACGCACCTGCTGAATTCGTCGCCACGACTGAAGCGAGTGCTGCAGTCGAGACAAAGCAGAATGCCACTGGTAATTACAAGGAATCAACTACTTCAAGCGTAAGTATTTCTTCCGAAGAAAAAAATACTGCCGAACTGCTTCCGTCCGCTAACATTCGACCAATCATAAATGGCGTGGAGCCTGTGTCTGCGTTGGAATTGCCGTCATCGGTTGGTGTAGTACAAGCCGATTCGATCGGACAATCCCGGATGGAAGCGACAATGGATACAACTAAGTTGGTCATTATTGACACGACGAACATGCATAAGACCGAAGTGGCACCTTTTTATTTGCCAACGAAGAATAAAAGTTGGTGGGTTGGCGCGTATGGTGGTTGGATGTCCGTTCAACAATTGCTTTCTTCCAATTTCACAAATTGGCAGAATCAGCGTAATGCGGAGGAATTGGCTCGCAGTGTTTATGCGTTTGGAATTGAGACCATGTTTCAGAACAGATCGTGGAACTTTGGTATTGGGGCAGAACTTACTCAGGTAGGTGGGGAGAATAATTATTCAGTACTTAGAAATCAATACATAATCGTTGATAATAGTTATTGGACATATCGGGTTGATAGTACTGATACGTTGTATATCAGCGGAAATCAAATTTTCCAACCCGATGCAACTCCCAATCTCTACGATAGTGTGTTTACCAATTTATATGACTCGGCTGCAGTTTTAGTCCGTGATACTTCCGTGACTGCCTTAAACGGCGTCACCTCTTGGAAGTATTTGGCCTTGCCAATTTCCATGGGATATAGTCGTCGAATGGGTAAATTTAGTTACGGACTTCAAGTGACACTTGCACCGGCTTGGCGCTACGGAACGGTAGGCTATTGCCTGACAAAATCTCAAGATGGAGTAGTGCCCTTACAAGTGCTTGCTCCTGTTCGAACCTTCCAATGCGACATGCGTCTAGGAGCAGTAATTAGTTATTTTCTGAGTAACCGATGGTCCATGGTGTTGACGCCACAGTGGCGACAGCAACTTTTATCCGTCTATGCCGAATCATCCGGAATCAATCAGCGATATCGATCACTGGGCGCAACGCTCGGTGTGCGATGGCGCCCATAAGTTTTTATTTGATAAGTTACTTATTAAAAACCACATTCACTCCTGGTGCCGGAAAAGGTTAGAAAGAATGAATGTGGTCCGCTGCGAATCGGAACTGGAGCTATGCTGAAAAACAGCACCTATGGTTAAAAATAAATTTCCAACCAAAGGTGGTGCAATCTTTTGACAATTTGGGTCAGAGAGGTTGACTGAAATATGATTTTTATTATAATTTGCTAGTGTTATGCACAACCAGCACAAAATTCTTCGCGTTCTGCAATTGATCTCACTGTTGAAATCAAGACCGGCTAAGCCCATTTATCACTTGAAAACCGTCTTGAACAGTAGTGAGCGGACCGTTTACCGTTACCTTGACTTGTTGGAAGAACTTGGATTCGCTGTCCACCGAGATGCAAGTAACAGGGTTTTTATTGAATCCAATACGAACGATCAGGCTGATTTTCAATTCACCGGTGAAGAGGCCAAATACTTGCATGACTTGGTAGTATCGGCCGGTAAAAAACACAAGCTGTCTGATAGTGTGCTGCAAAAACTTTATGTAAATTCTGATGTGCAGGTTGGTAGCAACCAATTGCTAAAAGCCCGTCTTGGTAGCCTTGTCCAGAAGTTGTCGGACGCTATTCAGCAGAAGAAGCAGGTCACCCTGAAAAAATACCATTCGGTGAATTCCAACGACATCAACGATCGATTGGTAGAACCCATACGATTTACGGATAATTACCACAATTTAGTAGCGTTTGAAGTGGCCACCGGTAGAAACAAGTATTTTAACATCGAAAGGATCACCGATGTAGCAATCAGCCGAATTGGTTTTAAACACGCAAAGAATCATACGTACAATCCTCCGGATGTATTCGGTTTTTCAGATAATGGGAAGAAATATGACGTCGACCTACAACTTAGCTTACGCGCATCTGTCATTTTGCGAGAGGAGTATCCGCAGACTGCCCCATTAATCAAAAAAGAGAAGCGACAATACCGATTTCGCGCTACCGTTCATGACCTCAAGCCGGTCACACGGTTTGTCATTGGTTTTTTTGGCGAGATCAAGGTAAAAGGCCCTGCGGTATTTAAGAAACACATCAATTCCCAGCTGGCTAAAATGAGCGGTATGTGACGGATATCAGTTAATTATCAGGCCATTTGGATGTTGATTCTTGCTGTTAAAGCACACTCCCGTTTCACATTTTTCCCTAATTTTGCCACCGATGAATCCGATTGCTTTTCGCTGGTATTGGTTAGCGGTACTTTCTTTTCTTTCTATGACTTCGCAGGGCCAAAATTCGTGGTCGATGCAACAATGTGTTCAATATGCACTGGAACATAATTTACAAGTCAAGCAATCAGCACTCAACGTAGACCAAAGTAAAGCAGATCAGCAGCAGCAGTATGCATCCTTTATTCCATCGTTAAATGGACAAATTGGTCATAACTATTATTGGGGAAGATTCATTGATCCATATACCAACAACTACACGAACCAGCAGGTGCAAAGTAGCAGCATTGGCTTCAACGCAACGATGTCGGTTTTTCAAGGTTTTCAATTGCAATACTTGTTGAGTCAAAGCAAATTGAATTTCATGGCCAGTCGGAAAGACCTGGAGAAAATCCGGAATGATATTTCATTGAATGTAGTAGCAGCCTACTTGCAAGTGTTGTACAACCAGGACATGACTGCTGTTTTACAAGGACAAGTATCTGCTACAGCCGATCAGGCCAATCGCATGAAACGAATGTATGAATTGGGTTCTGCATCGAAAGCAAATTATCTCGACTTGCAGGCTCAGTTAGCCAATGACAGTGCGTCACTCATCAGTGGACAAACGCAGCTTGATCAGTCTGTACTTACGCTCGTGCAACTTTTGGAATTGGATTCCTTGCAAGATTTTTCTGTGGCGCGACCTGAGGTAGCTACTGTTCCTGGCTTATCGGAGGGACTTTCAGCGGAAGCCGTGTTTACAGTAGCCTTGCAGACTCAACCCGAAATACAGGGAAGTCGTTTCCGCTTGCAAGCCGCTGAAAAAGGATTAGCTGCAGCACGGGCCTCCAGTTATCCACGGTTGTATTTATCCGGTAATTGGAATACCAATTATTCAACCTCTAATAAGCAAGTGACAGGTGTATCGTACGGTGCTCCTGACATCTTCGTGTCAGGCTTCACTTCATCGGGCGATTCGGTTTATACGGTTAGCCCGAATGTTTCTACCACGTTGTCTGACGTGCCTTTCTGGGATCAGTTGAATAATAATCGTGGGTCGGGTCTTGGACTGACGTTGCAGCTTCCCATCTTTAACAACTGGAATGTGAAAACGAATGTTTCCCGTGCGAGGATAGCCATGCAACAATCTAAATTAAACGATGAGCTCACGCGTAACAATTTGTTCAAGAGTGTACAGCAAGCTGTTTTAGATGCTGTCAATACACACCGTAAATACGAATCGAATGTTCGCAGTGTCTCGAGCCTACGAGAAGCCGCTGATTTTAATAAGCAGCGATTCGAGTTGGGATTGATCAATACTTATGAATACGCTATTGCCGCAAATAATCTGGCTCGGGCAGAAGTGAACCTGCTGCAAGCGAAGTATGAATATCTTTTCCGAGTCAAGGTTCTTGATTTTTATCAGGGCAAACCACTTACTTTCTGAACGCTATGAAACGTAAACCCAAACTCTTGAAATGGCTGGTCATCGCCGTTGCCGTTCTTATAATCATTGCCATGATCGGAAAAAGGGCCGGATGGTTTGGTGGTGCTGAAAAGAAAGAGGTTGTCGTGGAGCAAGCAACGGTTCGTGATATCACGGAAGTGGTTTCTGCCAGTGGAAAGATTCAGCCTGAAGTACAAGTTAAAATCAGCCCTGATGTATCGGGTGAGATTGTGGAATTGAATGTAAAGGAAGGCGATCGAGTGTCAAAAGGTCAATTATTGGTACGAATTCTCCCCGATGTTTATCTGTCGTATGTTGAGCGGGCTGAAGCAGCCGTAAATTCGTCTCGTGCTAATTTGGAGAATGCGCGTGCACGTGTCATACAGGCGCAGTCACAACTGACTCGATCCAAAGCGAGTTATGACCGTAACAAGCAGCTTTTTGACGAAAAGTTGATTTCTGCGAACGAGTGGGAGCAAGTAAAATCATCCTACGAAGTAGCGCTTGCTGAGGTAGACGCCGCCAAGCAATCGGTTTCAGCGGCTGATTTCGGCGTGCAAAGTGCAGCAGCTTCGTTGAAAGAGTCGAACGACAACTTGCGCAAGACGTCCATATTTGCCCCGGTGGATGGTACGATTTCAAAGCTGAATGTAGAAAAAGGGGAGCGCGTGGTCGGTACTTCCCAAATGGCCGGAACGGAAATGATGATACTGGCTAATCTGAATGAAATGGAGGTCAACGTCGATGTCAATGAGAATGATATCGTACGTGTAAACCTGGGTGATACCGCCAACATCGAAGTTGATGCCTACCTTGGAAAAAAATTCAAGGGAGTTGTTACGGAAGTTGCTAATTCAGCCAGTGTTTCAGGGATTAGCGCAGACCAGGTCACTAATTTCACGGTCAAGGTTCGAATCTTACGCGAATCCTATGCCAACGTGGTCGACTCCTTGCATCCCGAAAGAAGTGTGTTTCATCCCGGTATGTCCGCTACTGTCGATATTATGACACGCAGTGTGACTGATGTAATTTCAGTACCTATTCAATCGGTAACTACCCGTGACACTGCACTTGCAGCCGAAGAGGGTGCAACGGCTGAAACAGATCAAAAAGCATCAGCAACATCGAAAAATGATTCTGACGATCAAGAGAAAACAGAAATCGAATGCGTCTTTGTGGAAGAGAGTGGTATGGTCCATTTACGTCCAGTCAAAACCGGATTGCAGGACAATACCTACATTCAAATCCTCAGTGGTTTGAAAGAAGGAGAAAGTGTAGTTTCGGCTCCCTATAGTGCAATATCACGATTGCTTAAAGACCACGATGCCGTTGAAATTGTAAAGAAGGATCAACTCTATTCCGGAGCAAACAAGTAGTGGTTAGTCATTGATTGTTAATGCTCACGACTCACGTACGTTACAATGTCACTCATACTTTGTATTGAAACCGCTACCTCAGTGTGTTCTGTCGCACTGATCAAGAATGGTTTTACCATAGCACATAAGTCGGTGAACGATGGGTACGCTCATTCAGAGCGATTGGCCGTATTTATTCAGGAGCTTATGGCCAGCGTAAGCGTGGAGCTCAATGATTTGGATGCTGTAGCGGTTAGCGGTGGACCTGGATCCTATACGGGTTTACGCATCGGAGTGAGTACGGCAAAAGGAATCAGCTGGTCGCTGGATAAGCCATTGATTGCAATTCCTACCTTGAAATCCATGGCGGCAGGTGCTGCAGCAAAGCTGAAGGAAACGGGGGAGCTCGACGGTAGCTTGCTTTGTCCATTAATCGATGCACGACGGATGGAAGTATATTCAGCCTTTTTTGATGCATCCCTCAACGAGGTTAAGCCTGTTGAAGCCATCATTTTATCGGAGTCTTCATTCGTGGATACTTTGGATCAACAAACGGTTTGGTTTTTTGGAGATGGAATGTCAAAATCCAAGTCCTTTCTAGCTAGCCACCCCAATGCTCGCTTTCTTGACGAATACTCTATATCCGCATGTGATTTGCAACAGCCAGTAGAGCATGCGTTTGAAGAAGGTCGCTTCGAACACATCGGTCTTTATGAGCCGTTTTATTTCAAAGAGTTTGTGGCTGGAAAAGGATCGGTAGCTCCCACCAACTCCTGAACCAGATTTTTTCGTTCATGTTGAAGAGTATGGCACAGCTCCTGAAAATTGCGGTGCCCGGTACGGCGGTATATTTTCCAGAATAGCTGATCAATGGTTTTCTTGCTCACGCAAAGTCGATCTGCTATTTCCACAGCTGTTTTTCCTTCACGACGTAATCGGATAGCATCTTGTTCACGGTCGTTCAAGGATGTGATGTCATGCCGGCGTTGATATTCGTGTAGCATGGCACGACTGAAAAAATGATTGATGTGGTGCGCGTGGTTTAGGCAATCATTTATTACGGTTAAGAATTCTTTCGGTGTGTATGCATCCGAAATCAAGGCGTTCAATCCATGAGTGATTAGTCGAAGCGCCAATTCGTCGGGAAGGCTATTACTAGTAATCCAACCGATCAGTATCGCATGAGGCAGTTGGTTTCGTAACTGGATGATGATGGCTAACTCAAAATTCCGCAGGGCGTCGAGATGAATCAAGATAATTTTATGATCAGCGGAGATTTTCGGTAGTTGTGAACGTGTGTCGCAAACGGTAGCAGTCATGTCAGTTTGCGCAAGTAATTCCTGCGACCACTTCAAAGGGCAGGGAGAGAAAGCGATATTGAGTACTTGGTTTTTCATAGTCATTGCACGCCAACAAAGGTAGTCATGATATAATTCGCGTCGGTTCATTATTTGCGGATAGAATACTAGTAACGGTATGCAATTCTATTTTATGTGGAAGTTTAGCAGGAATAGAATTTGTTCGATGCATTTATAGAAACGATTTTCAAATGGAGCTATGTAGCACACGTAGTTTTGTTGTGTCGATTGAAACACATGCGTTTCAACTGGAAACAAGAATAATTAACTCAATTAACAATTTATCATGAAAAAGAAATACAACGTAGCACTACTAATGACGGTATGCGCCGTCGCTTTCTCATTCCATGCTCACGCCGTGAAAATAACCTTCGGCACAAAATGTCATCCCGATGGTGCTGGGAGTTGTGTTGGCGAGAGAGGGATTTGTTTAATCGTTGAGATCAAGAAAAAACCAGCTGCAAGAATGATAGAACCGGCGAGTAGTCTTGGAGATGATATGGCGATGGGGGAGATGACGATTACTGGAGCGCATTCAATCAGACTGGAAATTTTGGCTCAGCAATCCGATGTGGAGCTGGGTCCGCACTTCACGTTGGAAGAGCCCATAGAATTAAATCGCGAAGTGACGCAAGCCCTTGGGGCTCAACAGGTGATTTTACGTGCTGGCGTGTATATTGTTGATTATTCTCACTGCCGCATGGGAGCTGTGATGTTGGACGCTGATGTTCACTGATGATTAGTGCGATAGCAACTGTTTCTGATTGTTTTGGCTGCTATCTTTTTTTTTAATGATTAATACGGTCGGAATTCCGTAGCCGGGATAAAGGGAAGGCAGCGGTCTAGGAAGTTAGGTGACGTAAGGTTTGGACGGATACCGGCGCGGATTTCCCCGTATTAGAATAAGATTACATGAAAGTTATTGGCTTCGTAGGTATTTGTAGTATGATGTTAGTGGGTTGCATCATAGAGGTGTTGCCGGCTCATCAGTTGGACGACGGATTCGGTCGGTTGACTGAAACTTGTAAAGAGCAACTTCGACCATTTTCATCACACCGAAAGGTAATTGACGACAAATTGGTGCAAGAGATATCTTGTGCGCAATTGTCGGAATACCTCAGCGAACATGGTTGCACCTGGCTGATGTTAGTGGCTTCGTGGTGTCCATATGCCATGAAGGATGCCATGGAGTTGGCATCGCATCGAGGATTTGTTGATTCGATGCGCATCACGCCTATTGTTGTCTTTATCGACTATGATTTGCCAAGCATACGCAAGGTACAACGGCAATGGGGAGAAAAAGTACCGGTGGTCGTGTTAGGAGGTGTCGATCACGCTAGCGGAGGTTGGCTCAAATGGAAATACCTGCTTGATCATTACCTGCCTGAAATTTCAATGTCGGAGCGTGTTCCACAGCATTATTTGCTCGATGAACAGTCGCACGTTCTTCGTCAGCACGATGGTGCCATCACAAAATGGTCGGCCTTTTTAGATGATGGTGATCCTGGTTAATGGACACTAATGGCGAAATAGCGTTATCCGTTGAGAAGCTGTTCTAATGCTTCTTCGATGGTAGTAACTGGAGCTAAACAAGTATGGTCGGTGCAAACGAAACAACGCGTTTCTTGGACTAGTATGCGATCTTGAAAAAGCGGTAGCTTACAATTAATATCGGTCGTGGCTGCTGTCAGAACTTGTGGAAGATATTGTTGTTGGATAGTGCGTAAGTAATTTTTGGAAGCTGGCCCTGTTATCACAAGTTCTCGGAATGGTTCAGTGAACCAAAGCAGTAGTTGCGCCCAATTCGAGTAGGCTGAACCATAGTTGGCCATGTCAGCAGCCACACACTGCAACATGCGTTGCGAGCGTTTTAGGTAAGAAGATTCTGAGAAATAATGTCCAAGTTGAAAGAGGACTTTGGCAAGAACAGAATTCGAAGCCGGCAGTACGTTGTCGTGTAATTCGGTCTTGCGAGTCACCAATTTAGGATCTTGGTCGGAGGTGTAGTAACAGCAGCTGCTATCTGGATCATTGAAATGAGTAAGGGCGTAATCCGTCAACGATCTTGCTTCGTGGATCCATTTTTCTGAAAGCGTAGACCGATACAACGCAATACACGCTTGGGCAAGCAAGGCATAGTCTTCGAGAAATCCCGGACCCCCACTCGCTTGGTAGGTTACGCCTGCATGCAACAAGGCACCATTCGTTTTTCGGAAATGTTTGAGTAACCACGTTGCGCACTGTTCCGCGCGATGAAGGTAAATTTCGTCGCGGAACGTGTCAAAGGCATCGCACCAGGCAGAAATCATCAGGGCATTCCAGGATAGCAATATCTTATTGTCCAAGCCGGGTCGGATGCGTTGGTTGCGAATTGGCAACAATAATTCCCGCAAGGTTGTAAGCATGGAATTGAGTTGATCGACCGTAATAGCATGCCGATCCGCAACTGCCTGGTTGCTTTCACTTCGAAGTGGAATAAAACGACCATGCTCCCAAAGTCCCTTTTCATGGATGGAATAATAATCACGGAAAATTAGTTCCGTATTTATGCCGTTGATGGTTGGCCACGAGATAGCCGATAGCTCCTCCTCGGTCCATGTGTAGAATTTTCCTTCTACCCCCTCTGAATCAGCATCAAGTGCTGAATAGCAGACGCCTTCTGGCGCTAATAATTCACGGTCAATAAAAGCAAGTGTTTGCTGAACAGTTTCCCGATAAAGGGTGGAAGGCGCAACTCGATATGCTTTCGAGTAGAGCGAGACGAGTTGTGCATTGTCGTACAGCATCTTCTCGAAGTGAGGAACCTTCCAGATGGTATCTACCGAATACCGGGCGAAACCGCCACCCAATTGATCATAGATGCCGCCCATGGCCATCTTATCGAGGGTAAGCAGTACATGTTCCAATATTGAATCGTCCTGCTTGACAGACTGATAATGCAACAAGAATTCGTAGTTGTTGGGCAATGGAAACTTAGGAGCGCGGTTGGGCCCACCTTCGGTAGGATCAAAGTTTTTTTTCCAGCGATCAATGAGCGTAGGGAGGAGGTCAGTACGGAAGGGTTCATCAACGGGCAGCGATATTGCTTCCGATCGGTGCAATCCAGTGGTCAATTCGGTGGCATACTGATGTGCTTTGACCGGATCGTTGGTGTAGAAGTCGTGTAGCTTTACCAACAGGTCGTTCCAGACGTGGTTGGGGAAGTACGTTCCGCCGTAAAGTGGACGGCCATCAGGAAGCGCAAAACAATTAAGCGGCCAACCACCCTGACCGGTCATCAGTTGCACCGCCGCCATGTACACCTGGTCGATGTCTGGTCGTTCTTCGCGGTCTACTTTGATGCATACGTAGTGGTTGTTCATGAGTTGTGCCGTCGCTTCGTTCTCAAAACTTTCATGTTCCATCACGTGACACCAATGACACGCCGAATAGCCGATAGAAACGAGCACCAGTTTGTTTTCCCGCCGCGCTTTTTCCCACGCCTCTTCGCACCAGGGATACCAGTTCACTGGATTGTTAACGTGTTGGAGAAGGTAAGGACTGGTTTGGCCGAGAAGATGGTTGGGCATAGGACGAAGTTAGGGAATATTTCAGTCAGCGGACTTCAGCGCTTCGACAAGCTCAGCGCAAGCAAGCTCAACATAA
>CANIAS010000005.1 GCA_947465495.1 Candidatus Pollutiaquabacter sp.
AGGTAGTCGAAGCCGAACTCATTGTTCGTTCCGTAAGTAATGTCTGCTAAATAGGCGTTTCTACGAGATGGGGAATTTGGTTCGTGCTTGTCGATACAATCTACAGTGAGACCGAGGAATTCGAAAATCGGGCCGTTCCACTCAGCGTCACGCTTGGCGAGGTAGTCGTTAACGGTCACTACGTGCACGCCTTTTCCGGCCAGTGCGTTTAGGTAAATCGGTAAGGTGGCAACCAAAGTTTTACCCTCACCGGTAGCCATTTCGGAGATTTTGCCTTGATGAAGCACAGTTCCGCCAATGAGCTGAACGTCGTAATGAACCATGTTCCAGGTTACACGATTACCGGCAGCAATCCAGTTATTGAGGTAGGTGGCATTGTCGCCTTGAATTGACACGTAGTCTTTTTGGGTGGCAAAGGTTCGGTCTAACGCTGATGCAGTAACCACCAATTCTGCATTCTCCGTAAAGCGCCTTGCTGTTTCCTTGACAATTGCAAAGGCTTCAGGTAAAAGTTCGAGTAGAATCTCTTCCAGCTCTTTGTTAACCTGTTTTTTGAGGCTGTCGATATTTCGGTAGATTTCTTCCAGTTGATGAACATCCATATCCGGGTTTGCGGCGGCTTGTTGTTCAAGGGCTAAAATCTCCTGATCGGTTTCGTGTGTGTGTTCTTTGATGCGACGTTTAAGATCGGAAGAACGAGCACGAAGTTCGTCGTGTGTGATTGCACTCAGTTTGGGATATTCGGTCTTAACCTTCTCCACATAGGGAGTCAAGTCTTTTAAGTCACGGTCACTTTTAGAACCGAAAATTTTACCGAGCGTTTTCTGAAATATTCCTAACATTTTCTGTGGTTGTGAAAGAGGCGCAAAAGTACTCTTTATTTCCTTGAAGTTAAAGGTAAATAACTTCCTGCAGGCTTCATCTAATCGGCTGGGATTCCGGTTGGTAGGTCTCTGATTTAGGACTATCTTTAGAGCCCATTAAATTCCCATTCTAAAAGCATGACTATTTCAATGCGACCATTCAGTCTGACTATTTTTTCGATACTTCTTGGATTCGGCTTTTTGTCCGCTCAACCTTGGATGAAACCGTCGATGTTGACAACTAAGCGTTCTGCAGTTTCAAAGCCCAACCTTAAGGAAGTGGAAGATAAATTTGAAGCCTATTGGAAAGGCAAGAATCCATCTGTTGACGAAGCTGAAAACAGGGAGGAAGGCGGCTATCAGCAGTTCCGTAGGTGGCAGTGGTTTGCCAAACAACGGATGTATCCTTCAGGAAATATGTTCGACCCTGAAATTCTTTACAAGGAATCTCGCCGTTATCAGCAGTCTGCGGCTTTATTTCGGACAAACTCCCGAACCGCGAATTGGGAGTTCATTGGACCGGCTGTTGTACCCGCAAGTGGAGGAGGGGCCGGACGAATTAACGTGATACGTATTCAGCCTAACAATAGTAATGTACTTTATGTGGGAGCTGCTTGTGGCGGAGTATGGAAGTCTATCGATGCTGGTGCAACTTGGTCCAGCTCCTTTGATTTTTCTCCTGCTATCAGTGTAGCGGATATTGCAATCAATCCCCGTAATACGGATACGGTGTACGCTGCTACTGGCGATGGCTATGGTTATGAAGTAACGGATGGCTTTTGGGGAGGTGTCTACAGTGCTGGCGTTCTGATGTCCGCCAATGGTGGGGCTACGTGGCAACAAACAGGGTTGACGTATGCTCAAACGAACAGCGAAATCATTCAGCGCATTATTGTCAAACCGGATCAGCCAGAAATTCTATTGGCATCGACGCGCAATAGTCTTTTTCGTTCTTCAGATGCTGGTGCTACCTGGGTGAGTGTTCGCCCAGGCCATCATTTTGATATTGAATTTCATCCCACCCGTCCCGATACGATTTTTGCCACAAGCAGTTCGGAATTGATTTGGTCTATTGATGGTGGTAGTACCTGGTCGGTGCGCCAGTCAGGACTTTGCTCCGGACGATTGTCGTTGGCGCTGACACCGGCCAATGCGAACCGGGTGTTTCTATTATGCGAAGATGGAGCACTCTACCGCTCCGACGATCTTGGTGCTACCATCCAAACCATGAGTAGCCCTACCAATGCCAACTTGTATGGTTATTACGATGCGGTGCTAGCTGTTTCTCCGACCAATGCCAACTATGTAGTTTGCGGAGGCATGTCGATGGTTCGGTCCATCGATGGAGGAAATACCTGGAGCCAAATTGGAAGTAGTGTGCATGCAGACCAACATTATTTAGAATATCAATCTGGAAATGGACAAGTGTTATACTCTTGTAATGATGGTGGTGTCTATAAATCTACTACTGGAGGAAGTAGTTGGACAAATTTGAGTAATGGTATTTGTGTTAAACAATACTATCGTATCGCACAATCGGCATCGGATCCATATACCATTTATGTCGGAGCTCAGGATAATGGTACTGACCAGCTGGTGAATAATACCTGGACACAGGTATTTGGTGGTGATGGTATGGATTGCTTGGTAGATTATTCCAACGACCAGAATGTATATGTATCGTATCAATATGGAGCTTTGCAGAAGTCAACGGATGGTGGATTATCGTTCAGCGATATTGCGCCATCTTCTGGAGCTTGGGTCTCTCCATTTGCCATTCATCCAACCGACCCTCAGATTATTTATGCTGGTTATGAAGATGTCTATAAATCATTAGACGGTGGTTTGAATTGGAGCACAATTTCTTCCGGTGCGTTTAACGACGATATCATTGCGTTGGAGGTTGCCCGTTCGAATCCGGATTACGTGTATGCTGCAACGTTTTCGCAATTATTGATGACGGCTGATGACGGCGCCAATTGGGTGAATGTGACCAATGGTTTGCCGGTAGCAAATGCAGTGATTACCGGAGTCACAACCTCCACGTTAGACCCCCGAAAAGTTTGGGTGACTTTTTCAGGGTATTCTGCTGGAGAAAAGGTGTTTTATTCCGATGATGCGGGAGTGCATTGGGTGAATTTTTCGGGATCCTTGCCTAATTTGCCCGTCAATTGCATCGTTTATCAGAATAATTCCCCAGGTTCACTTTACGTGGGAACAGATATGGGAGTTTTTTACCGCGATACGACGTTGAACGATTGGGTTTCATTCAATAATTTATTGCCCAATGTCATCATCTCGGATTTGGATTTTCAGTACGGCTCCGGCAAGCTGCGTGCAGCGACCTATGGACGTGGGTTGTGGGAGTCTGATTTGCAGTCCTATTTACCTCCAACGTTGGACGCTTCCATAGTACAGATCAATCATCCTCAAGGTACTTTTTGTTCCGGGCCAATTCAGCCTGAAATTGTCATCCAAAATAATGGGGCTGATACCATTACTGCCGTGACGATAGAAACCTTCGTAGATAATTTCACGATGGGTAGTTTTGTTTGGAACGGAACGTTATATCCAGGACAGCAACAAGTAGTTTCCTTGCTCGCATTTGCATTGTACCCAGGTGGGCATGTCGCTCGTATTGAATTATCGTTGCCCAATGGCGGTGTCGACCAGAATCCATTGAACGACACCAAATCTTCGACGTTTGTTATGTTGAATACACCGATGCAAGTGCCGATGTCAGAGGACTTCGAAAGCCAACAATTGCCACCGGTTGATTGGAGTGTATTAGATCCGGCTGGCCTGTATCAGCTCAATACTACCGTCGGTGGCTTCTCACTGTCTACGGCTTCAGTGTTTGCGAACTGTTTTGATATTGCATCAGGAACGGCACGACTAATCACGCCAGTTTTTGATTTTAGTACGGTGCAGCCGCCTGCTCAAATTTTATTTGATCTTGCCTATGCACAATATGATCTTACGTATCATGACTCCTTGGTGGTCACGGTGAGTACAGATTGCGGCGACACGTTCAATCGGATATATGCTAAAGGCGATGATTCATTGGCTACGGCTCCGATGCTAGCAGCGAAGTTCTTACCAGGGTCAGCAGCTGATTGGCGTCAGGAAGTTATAGACATTAGTCCATTTGCCGGCTATTCTGAAGTGTTCTTTCGGTTTGAAGTTATTTCCGGTTATGGAAATGATGTCTACTTGGATAATATTAATATCAATGGCAACAACACCACTGCTGTTCATGGGATTGCAACGACTTCGGAAAAATTGATCGTTTACCCCAATCCGGCATCTTCGATGCTGAATTGGCATCGGAGCGGTTTCTCAAGTCGTCAGTTGACCTGGGAAATAAAAGATGTTTTGGGTCGTACGATGCTGCTTCAAACCACCCACGATCAAGATGGATTCGTGGATATTTCATCACTTACCCCTGGAATGTTTCTCTTTACCGCTCGTTGTGGCGAGGAAGTGATAGCGAATACCAGATTCATAAAAGAATAAACGGGTAATGACTTACTGCTTTATCCACCGAAGATGTTGCTGAAACGTATCGTTAAAAATTCGTACTGTGTACATCCCTGCCGAAAGCTGGTTGGTTGGAATCTTTGTATTGCTTAAAGATGTTAATGCAAAGTTTTCAAGGATTCTTCCGTTGGCATCGAGGATTTCGCCGTTAATTTTTTCGGGTAATGGGTTGTTGATTGATATTGATTCAGACCCGGGATTCGGGAAGATGGAAAATGAAGCAGAGAATTGTTGTTCGTTCACCCCGATGAAGGAGCAAAGTTGCCCAAACTGGTTGGCATACGTGGTGGTCAAAAATGTCAGGTAGTCTTCGTTTAAAAATACCGGTGTTGCGTGTCCTTCCAACGTGGCAGCGTGACTAACGGCAGGTATTCCTGATGTGAAATTGACAGCGGTTTCATTGCAACCTGTAATTCCTGAAACATCTGTTTTAAGCATGTGCCCGTCTAACGAGGAGGTGTATTGATCGGAAGAACCTGCGATGGCTATACCGCCGTCAATGCCATCGATGATGTCATAAGCTGATCCTGTTCCATAGTGGTAGTCGTAGTCAAGGTGGCCGGTTGAATCTGTTACTAATATAAACCCTTGCTGATCGCCGCCTTGCGTGATGTTGCCTACAATAGCTATTTTATTGGAAGGAAGTAGTAAAAGTCCATTTGGAGTTTCATGATCGGCCTTTTGGTATTCCCAGCGCCATTGTTCATTTCCTGAAGGGTCCAATTTGAATAATTGTACGTCGGCAGCGCTGGATGCTGTTTGGCTGTAGCTTCCAGTTACAATAAATCCTCCGGCAGGATCGAATGCGACCGAATTTGAAATGAAAGAACCTGGCGTAGTGCCGTAGGTTTTGCTCCAAACCAGGTCGCCATTCAAATCAAATTTGGCCAGTAGGTCGTTATACCGGGGATAGGTACTGTTGCCGGAAATGACAGAGTCTTTCAATACCCCACCGGCTACTATGAAGTAGCCATCCATTGTTGGAGTAATACTATTAAAGAACGACTCAAAGCCTGTCACAGTCAGTACATGGCTCCAC
Organism: Candidatus Pollutiaquabacter sp.; assembly: GCA_947465495.1. Classification (GTDB taxonomy): domain Bacteria; phylum Bacteroidota; class Bacteroidia; order AKYH767-A; family 2013-40CM-41-45; genus Pollutiaquabacter. The sequence continues at coordinate 5,443 of CANIAS010000005.1, forward strand.
GAAAGGTGACCAATGTTGTCAATTTTGAAGATGAGTGCAGATCCATCCGCGGCTGATTTGCCTACTACGACGCAACTGCCATCCGGATATCCGTACAGTCCTCCAACCTGGTCGTCGCCATAGGTGCCGAAGCAACTCGACCACAACGGTGTGCCAAATTCATCGAGTTGTACGACGAAGATTTCTGTGTGTGAGGCGTCGTTGGGGGAGCCGTAAGTAACACCATAAATTGTCAGCGCGTGGTTGGCATGCTGGTAAGCACCTTTGAGTACATTCCGTTGGTTGTCTCCTATTCTAAGGGAGTAGGATAAATCGCCAAATCGATTGGTGAAATACAAGCCGACGTCGCAGCGGTCAGGTGACTGGTCGTTTAGATCGATATTCCCTGCCATTAAGTAGCCTCCGTCGTATGTTTTGAGAATTTCTACCAGATTATCTGCGAGTGTATCTCCGAATAATTTTTGAAACCGAGATTCGGCAGCAACGGTGAATTGTACTAGCAGAATGACGGTGAGAATAAGAATTGAGCGCATAGTCGTAGAATTGGAATTGTACCGAGCTTTAAATAAACTAAAAAATTTCAATAGGTGAGTATCGCACGTTGGTTCAGTTGGCGTCAATGAAAAAGCCCCTGGGAAGGGGCCTTCATTTTAATATTCGTCTTCGTTAAAGAAGAAATCATCTTTGGTCGGATAGTCCGGCCAGATTTCTTCGATGGTCTCATACGCTTCGCCTTCGTCTTCGAGCTCTTGAAGATTTTCAATAACTTCCAAGGGCGCTCCTGAGCGGATAGCATAGTCAATAAGTTCGTCTTTGGTGGCAGGCCATGGAGCATCTTCCAGGTGCTGCGCTAATTCAAGGGTCCAGTACATATGATGAGTGGATTTAGAGCGATTAAGTGATTAGTTTTCTAAAGGTTCGCAAAAGTAAAAAAATAATGTTCAATTGATCCTGACGGAAAAGATTTTAGCGTTTATGTAACGTATTGGAGCCCAGGTTGAAAGATGGTTTTTGGGTGTTGAAAGACGTTAATCAGTCGATTAGCTTCGACCGCTTGCGATAAATACTTACGGGTGATTAATGTCGCGGTTTCCAGGGTATTTCAGCTGCATCAAGTTCTTGGGTGAGCATTCGTGATAAGACAAACAGGAAGTCGGAAAGTCGGTTTAGGTATTGTAGTATCAAGCTATCGACAGGCTCCTGTTCGGAGAGGTGAACGGTGCAACGCTCGGCTCTGCGGCAAACACAGCGTGCAACGTGGCAAAATGATACAATCGTATGTCCTCCTGGCAAGACGAAGTTTTTCATCTCAGGCAGCCGTCCGTCCATTTCGTCCATGGCATTCTCAAGCGCATCAATATCTTCCTTGTTTAGTAATGGTAACTTCATTTTTGAAGTGGCGGGATCATTCGCTAAGTGTGATCCAATCACGAACAGTCGGTCTTGTATTTCCATCAGGAAATTCCGATGTGCGGCATTTATAGGTTGGTCGCGAAGTACGCCAATCCAAGCGTTCAGTTCATCGACGGTGCCATATGCCTCAATTCGGAGGTGGTGTTTAGGAACTCTTGTTCCGCCAATAAGTGACGTGTCGCCTTGGTCTCCTTTTCGAGTATATATTTTCATGGTTCAGGACTTGTTGAGGAGGTGTGGATTCTTTTGATCGGAATCAATCATACCATCTTTGATGCGAATGATACGATGAGCGTGCCTGGCTATATCTTCCTCGTGGGTGACCACAATGACGGTATTCCCGTTACGGTGAATGGTTTCAAACAACTGCATAATCTCCTGCGAAGTCTTGGAGTCAAGGTTACCTGTTGGCTCGTCAGCCAAAATGATGGAAGGGTTGTTAACGAGTGCGCGGGCTACCGCAACGCGTTGCCGTTGTCCACCACTCAACTCGTTGGGCTTATGACCGGCTCTGTCGGATAAGCCAACTTCGTCCAAGGATTTATTAGCGCGAATAATTCGCTCTTCTTTTTTTACACCTGAATAGACCAGCGGTAAAGCAACATTATCAAGAGCTGTGCTACGTGGAATCAGATTGAAAGTCTGAAAGATGAAACCAATCTCTTTGTTTCGAATTACGGCCAACTCGTTTTCCGTCAGTTGACTCACTTCTTTACCATTAAGAATGTAGGTTCCTCCGGATGGACTGTCAAGGCATCCGAGGATATTCATCAAGGTGGATTTGCCAGAACCCGATGGACCCATCAAGGCTACATATTCTCCTTTCTCGATCTGTAAAGTGATAGAGCGCAAGGCATGTACGGTTTCTGTTCCAATCGGATAGGACTTGGCAATCTCTTTCAATTCCAACAAAGCCATTGGGCGGAGGTTTTGATTCAAAGGTAATTCAAAAGCAATCTAAAATAGCGCGACATCCGTCAGAATTTCAACGTGAAATCTTGCTTAATCGTTCCTTGCCTGAAAAAGACAATTCCGAATTTGAAGAGATCAATGCTCTGTGTTACGGCGGGATGTTTTTTTATATCATCCCAGGCAGCGCTCATCTCTCGGCTCCAGCGGATATCATCAAATACTAGTACCGTTTCAGGGTGGCAGTAAGGAAGTATCCTTTGGAAATAATCCATGGTCGGATGGTAGCGGTGGTTACCATCGATGTAGGCGAAGTCAATGCGTTGTAATGCATCCAGTGCGTTTGGAAGTTCTCCTGTAAATTCACCACAAAGAAGTTCAATGTGTCGTGCGTTCGTTTTGCGAAAATTCTCCTTGGCAACCTCGGCAGTTTGTGGGCAACCTTCCAGCGTAATCATTTTCGCTTTCAGTTTCGGAAGCGCAAGGTATAAACTGGTAATGCCAAGGGATGTTCCAAGTTCCAGGATAGTTTCCGGCTGAAAGCGATTAACCATCCTGAAGAGCAATTGACCATATTTCTTGGGAAGTACAAATCGGCTCGCGATGTCTTTAATGCGGAGCTGCCTTTCTCGCTGCTTGCTTCCGCCAGCTCCGAAATCAGTAACCGTTAAGGATTTGTCGCTCAATAACATGCTAGCCCTGACCGATTCGATTAGATCAAAAGCATAGTAAGGTGTTTGGTCCAGCAACACGTCGTTCTGGAAGTCAAAGACGAATGGACTATGGATGCCGTGTGGCGTTTGAGCCTTTAATCGGTAGCGTAGGTAGTTAGTTGCCGTAAAAAGCGGATCCATGCGGTAAAGATAACGTAGAATTATGCTCTTTTTCCTGTTAAACCTGCAGCGAAGTTCCTACTTTTACCACGCTAATATTTTCTTACTTGTTATGAGCGCAATTGCAGAAATCAGAGCCCGTCAGATTTTGGATTCCCGCGGTAATCCAACGGTTGAAGTAGATGTGATAACGGATAGTGGCGTTATAGGTAGAGCTGCCGTCCCCTCGGGTGCATCAACGGGTGCTCACGAAGCGGTAGAACTTCGGGACGGTGACGCCAAGCGGTATTTGGGAAAAGGAGTGTTGCGGGCGGTCAATAATGTTAATAAAACGCTTTTGCAGGAACTTCGGGGTATGCCCGTTTCTGAGCAGGCGATGATTGATGGCGCCATGATTAAATTAGATGGCACCGATAATAAATCCAACTTGGGCGCCAACGCGATGTTGGGTGTTTCCTTAGCGTGCGCCAAGGCGGCAGCCATTGATTCTGGTCAACCGCTTTACCGTTATATCGGAGGGGTAAATGCCCGTATACTGCCTGTTCCGATGATGAACATCCTCAACGGTGGTGCGCATGCGGATAATGCCATCGACTTTCAGGAGTTCATGATTATGCCAGTAGGCGCTCCATCGTTCGCTGAATCGTTGCGGATGGGCACCGAGGTTTTCCATCATTTAAAATCAGTCCTCAAGAAGAAAGGACTTTCTACCAACGTGGGTGATGAAGGTGGATTTGCACCTAATTTTCGCTCCAACGAGGAAGCGATTCTTTCGGTGATGGATGCTATTGTGGCAGCTGGCTATACGCCTGGAAAGGATATCTATATCGCTTTGGATGCTGCATCGACGGAGTTTTACGATGCAGCTGCTGGCAAGTATATTTTCAAGAAGTCAACCGGTGATCAGCTGACCTCCGCTGAAATGGTTGCTTATTGGGCTGATTGGGTGGCTAAATATCCCATTGTTTCCATCGAAGATGGATTGGCCGAAGACGATTGGGATGGCTGGAAACAGCTTACCACGGCCATGGGTAGTAAGGTCCAATTAGTCGGTGATGACCTGTTTGTAACCAATGTCAAACGGTTGAATCAGGGTATTACCAATGGAATCGCTAATTCTATTCTGGTAAAAGTCAATCAAATAGGTACGTTGACCGAAACGATTGAAGCCGTGGAAATGGCGCATCGCCATGGTTATACATCTGTTATGAGTCACCGGTCTGGTGAAACAGAAGATAGTACCATCGCTGATTTGGCCGTCGCATTGGGTACGGGTCAGATAAAGACCGGATCGGCTTCTCGGTCCGACAGGATCGCGAAATACAACCAGCTCCTCCGTATTGAAGAAGGATTGGGTGCGGATGCGCTTTTTGGCGGAAAAGAGTTTAAATTTGTACATCAAACACAAACAAAGTAATCCGCGTCCTGTTATCAATTATGGATGAAAAAGAACTGCAGGAGAAATTAGCTTCCGGAGAGTATTCTATCTCTCCAAGAAGTGGACGACTTCGAAAAAAGATTAGAAAGAACACGAAAAAAAAGCCACTTTATTCTCATCGCAAAGTGAATAAGCTTTTTGTGAGAGTAGTATGGGCACTATTAATTGTTGGATTCCTTGCTAGTCTGTTCATCTTGATACCTGAAATGAGTGAATCCAATCTTAAAAGCAAAGGATACGAGAACACCCAGTCCACACAGTTCAAACGTCCCAATCAGTAATTAGAATACTACCAACCGAATACATCAGCCCGTGAAAACAGATAAGCTAAAAGTCAAATTTTCAGAAGTAGCCCTTCCAATGGCTGCTCAAATGAAGGATTTCGTAAAAGAGAACGGTCATTTAGTGATCGGTCAGTATACCATCGACCAAGTGTATTCAGGAATGAAAGGGATGATTGGCATGGTGACGGAAACCAGCAAACTCGATGCGGAAGAAGGAATTCGTTTTCGCGGCTACAGCATTCCTGAGTTGCGAGAGAAACTTCCGAAAGCATCTGGAGATACCGAGCCACTTCCTGAAGGTATTTTTTATTTGATGTTGATCGGCGAACTTCCAACGGAAGAAGATGTATTGAATGTATCAAATCAGTGGGCGCGTAGAAGTAATGTTCCTAAGCACGTTTTCGATATGTTGGACAGTTTACCTGCCAACACGCATCCCATGACACAGTTTAGCATGGCGGTGATGGCGCTACAGACGGAATCGATTTTCGCGGCAGCGTATCGCAAAGGAATCAGTAAGAAAGAATACTGGGATCCGATGTACGAAGATGTTATGAATCTCATTGCGCGACTTCCTCGTGTTGCTGCATACATCTACCGCAAAAATTACAAGAACAACGTTCACATCGAACCGGATCATAAGCTCGATTGGGCTGCCAACTTTGCGCACATGCTAGGGTACGATGAATATGATTTCAAACGACTGATGCGTTTGTACCTTACTATTCACGCTGACCACGAAGGTGGTAACGTGTCCGCCCATTCAACACACTTGGTCGGTTCGGCATTGAGTGATGCTTACCTCTCTTTTGCTGCTGGCATGAATGGACTTGCAGGTCCACTTCACGGCTTGGCCAATCAGGAAGTGGTTCGCTGGCTCATTGATCTTCGCAACTACTACGACGGCGCAGCTCCCTCCAAAGAACAAATCCATGAATATGTGGTGAAGACGATGGAAGAAGGCAAGGTTGTGCCTGGATATGGTCACGCCGTACTTCGCAAGACGGACCCTCGTTTTACCGCACAAATGGAATTTGCTTCCAAGTACATGCCAGACGACGATATGTGCAAAATCGTTCAGCGTGTTTATGAAGTCGTTCCTCCGATTTTGGACAATATTAAAAAGATCAAGAACCCTTGGCCTAATGTCGATGCTCATAGTGGCGCATTGCTTATTCACTATGGCATGGAGGAGTATGATTTTTATACTGTTTTGTTCGGCGTGAGCCGTTCACTGGGTGTATTGGCTTCGCTGTTATGGGATCGTGCACTTGGTCATCCGCTCGAACGTCCAAGTTCCGTTACAACACAGGGAATGCACGCACTGGCCGCCAAAGCTAAGCAGTCTGCTTAATTCAGGTAAGTTCTGTCAGTACCATGCGAAGTTCGCTGAGCATCATGGCTGTGGCTCCCCAAATGATGTGGTTGTCATAAACGTACGCAGGTGTACTAATTGATTTTCCATTTCGAGAGACAATTGTTTTTTCCTGAATTTTATTTTCGTCGAAAAGTTCTTCGATACACACTTCCAGTACCTGGGCAACTTCATTGTTTGGTTCCGAAAAAACAGGTGCGCCAGTGAATTTTCCAATGAAAGGGTGAACCAAAAAATTGCTCGGTGGAATGTAAATCTGAGAAAGTCTGCCGAGTACGGTGATGCCTTTTCGGGGAATTCCAATTTCTTCTTCCGTTTCACGAACGGCAGTAAAAGCCAGGTGTTCATCGTCGGGTTCTATGCTGCCTCCTGGAAGACTAATTTGTCCGCTATGAACTGTTCCGTCGTTGGCGCGCACAATCAGTGGCAAGTGCAGTTTTTCATCCTTTTCATACAGCAACATTAGTACACTGCTGATGCGTGCGTTGTCAGGAATACGATACTTTGAAAAGTAGTCCAAGCGTTCTTGGTGTGCCATTTTCAAATGAGCATTGTTGCCGGGTAGCGGCTGCTGTAAACGGCGGATCAATTGTTCTGAGATTCGCTGAAGCATGGAAAATCAGGATTTGCGTTCGCCGATCTGTTGACGCCACATGGCATAATAGAGCCCTTTCTTGTCGACGAGCTCTTCATGGGTTCCCGACTCGATGATTTTACCTTTTTCAAGGACGTGGATGCAATCCGCGTGAAGGATGGTGCTCAGCCGATGGGCAATCATGATGGTTAAATGTTCTTGGTTGGCGGACAATTGACGTATAGTGCCGGTGATTTCTTCTTCGGTGATAGAATCAAGGGCGGAGGTAGCTTCGTCAAAAATTAAAAGGTTGGGATGACGCAGAAGCGCTCGTGCAATCGATAATCGTTGTTTCTCTCCGCCTGATACCTTTACGCCGCCTTCTCCAATGACGGTGTCTAATCCTTCATGGGCTCGTGCCAGCAATTGTTGACATGCCGATTTTTGCAACGCTTCCAGACATTCGGCGTCGGTAGCCATTGGATTCACAAATTTCAAGTTTTCTCGGATGGTGCCACTGAACAATTGCGTGTCTTGCGCTACGAATCCAATCTGAGATTGAAGTTGTAGTTTGTCAATTTCCAAGTGTGAAACATCATTATAGCGAATGGTACCTTCTAATGGTTGGTAGAGCCCCACTAACAGTTTTACAAGGGTCGTTTTCCCGGAGCCGGAAGGTCCAACGAATGCGATGGTTTGTCCTTTATGTGCAGTGAAGGAAATCCCATCTACTGCACGCTGACGAGAGGTGGGATGCTGAAAAGACGTATGGTTGAATTCTAGTCGTTCAATACGCCCGGTGACTTTGGGTTGCTGAGGAACGACTTCCGCTGGCGTATTTAGTAGTTCTTCGAAATTGGTTAATGAGGCCTGAGCTTCGCGATAAATAGCGATGACATTCCCCATTTCCTGAAGCGGTCCAAAGATGAAGAAGCTGTAAAACATGAGTGTCAATAGCTTTCCTGGGGTTATCATGTCTTTGAATACCAGGTAATACAATAGAAAAACAAAACAAGTGCGTAGTAGGTTCACGGTTGTGCCTTGCAGAAAACTCAAGCTGCGAATGAACCGAACTTTTTTCAATTCGAGTTTTAGGATTTTTCCGGTAATGGAGTTCAATCTGGATACTTCCTGTTTCGCTAACCCCATGCTTTTAACAAGCTCAATATTTCGCAAGGACTCTGTGGTAGATCCTGCCAGTTGGGTGGTTTCGGATAGAATTTCTTTTGAAACGCGCTTGATACTTCGGCTGAGCAGACTGCTGACAATGGCAAGCATGGGTACTGTAAGCAAAAAGAGCGGTGCAATTAGCCAATGGACACTCGTGGCGTACCAGATGACGAATATCAGTCCTACCAATGTCTGAAAAACGATGTTCACGAAGGCGCCGATGAATTTTTCGGAATCACTTCTGACCTTCTGGAGTTTGCCAAGCGTTTCTCCGCTTCGTTGGTCTTCGAATACCTGGTAGGGTAGTGCGAGTGAATGGCCAATGCCATCAGAATACATCGCTGCGCCTGTTTTTTGTACGACGACGCTTGTAAAATAGTCCTGGAAGTTTTTGGCGATACGCGAGACCATGGCAACGCCTATTGCGGCCAGCAGGTAAACGATGATGTCGCTAAAGAACTCCTCGGTACTATGTCCTTTGTAGGTTCCAATATTAACTCCGAACCGATCCAGCATTTTTCCTGCAATCATCGGATCTAGCAGAGAAAACACCTGATTCAGTGCAGCTAATGTGAGGGCAAGTCCAACGTATTTTTTGTGCTGAGAGATGTAAGTGAGTAGTAGTTTCATGCTTGCTGTAAAGGTAGTCGAAATACAAGCAACCGTTGCTAACCGTTTACCTGATTATCTTGTTAAAAACTCCCGTAGGAAATAGGACATGGATGGTCGCGTCTTGGTAATTTTGCTTCGTTATGAAAAAAATCATTGTATTCGTTATTGCGGTTTGTGCCTTGCACATTGTTGCTGCTCAGCAAGTAGTTGTGCTTAAAACTGGTGAAAAAATGAGCGGCGTTGTTCAGCGGCTGAATGATGGCACCTTGGAATTTCTTTACAAAGGCAATGTGTTAAAGTTGAAAGTGGATGAGTTGTATTCCATCAATTTTGTGGAACAAGCTAACATTGCGGGTGGTGGCTCGACTGCACCTACACAACGTGAAATAGGAGAGAAGCAAATTATGGCTGGTTCGTATATGATTCGCTATAAAGTGGCCGATCGAACGGTTGCAAAAGCTCCTAAAGTAGACAACCTCACGCAAAAGAAAGGTACGGTCGTGGTTGAAATTACAATCGATAAATACGGTCATGTAATCAAAGCTAACCCAGGGGCTCCGGGTTCCTCTACGACCGATGAATATTTGAAAACCAAAGCCAAGCAAGCAGCTGAAAGTGCTCTCTTTGATAATGTGCCAACGGCTCCTACCGAACAGTCGGGTTATATGATTGTTGTATTCTGAGCACTACTGCTATTCGACTCCGTATCGAGCCAATTCGTTTAATTCCTTTCGAACCTGCTCCATCCAGGCATTTTGTTGATCACGGATGATGCCGTGCTGTGTTTCTTCGTCGTACTGATTTTGGCTGTTTCGGTATTCGGTCCAATGTTGGTTAAAGAGCTCGTTGATCTCTCCTCCGTATTCTAGAAAACTGAAATTTGCGCGGTCTAGTTTTTCCCTGAATTTCCGTCCGAAAAGTTCGCATAGGTCGAAGTGCAACTGCTCATGCATGAGCAAACTGTCTTGCAACGCATCTAAATGTACCCAAGAAGCACCTCGTGTAAAGCAAGGGTGTAATAGGATGGTAATGTGCATGGTGTCATTGGAAAATGAGGGTATGGTTTTCAAGGTGTAGATACAATTGCTTTGAGCTGAAAAAGGAGAATTCGACGCGTCTTTTCCCTTAAAGTCCTTCCAAGATAGTCGGTAATCTTTTGACCATAAAATGGTATCACCTTGACTTCTGTTTGCAAAAGTATCGTCACCAGTTAAGTGAATCTGCAGGTGATTCATAAAGTACACTTGTCCGGGGTTTTCATCGGCCCAATCGTTGAACTGCTTCATGAGTGCTTCCAGGGATTGGGTGACTAATTTCTCCAGTATTCCTGGCGGGCGATTTCCGGAAGCGTCTAAACTCACGCGATACGGGAACTCGAATAATTTCTGCTCTTTTCCATCCAGGGATCGGTAAATGTTGTACTGTTGGTCCAACGAGATTTTATGCTTGCTGCCATTGACTTGATCTTGTAAATTGAACTTGACAATATGTAGGTGAAGGGGAGCGGTATGTGAGGTGTCTCCGGATAGACCGATTGATAAGTGTTCCCATAGCACTTCCTGAAGGCTTGACTCGAATTTCAGGTCGGTGCGTTTGCCTGATGCGCTAACACATCCGACAATACTTTTATTGCTGCGATCGTCGGTAATGGTAGCGATCCTGTAACGGACGGGCTCAATCTTCCAAGTTGGAGCTGGTAGCTTCAAGTATTCCTGGCCAAATCCGTGGGTGGTGATAATGACCTGTAGCAGTATGGAAATAGCTGCTATTTTATAGCGGATATGGAATGAAATAGTAGGATCTTTTCGTGTTTTCATTTGCCGCTTTAAAAGGTTATTTTTACAAAAATAGGAGAAATAGTCATGACGTTCGTTTTTCTAGCTGTCGGCCTTGGTGCTGGATTTTTAATCGGTTGGTTGTTTTCAAAAAATGCAGGAGCTGCTGCTGTTGAGCAATGGAGAATAAAAAGTCAAACATCGGAATCTGAACGTGCCGCGGTCAACGCTAAGTTGGACTCGATTCAGCAACAACGTGACGAGTTGCGAAGTGCTTCTCAAACTGATCAACAAAAATTGTTAGCGCTTACAACTACATTTACTGCCGCACAATCGGAAGTTGCTCACCTCAAGGAGCGGTTGTCTGAACAAAAAATGGAGTTGGAAAATCTTCAGGAACGATTTGCCAAGGAATTTGAAAATTTAGCGAATCGCATCCTGGATGAAAAAAGTCAGAAGTTCGTAGAACAGAATCGGTCGAACATGGATGTGATTTTAAATCCATTGAAAGAAAAGATTCAGGATTTTGAAAAGAAAGTAGATGCGGCATATCGCCAGGAGTCCGTTGAGCGAAATTCATTGCGCGGTGAAATCAAAAACCTGATGGAGTTGAATCAACGCATTAATGAAGAGGCGGAAAATTTGACCCGGGCGTTAAAAGGAGATACCAAGAAGCAAGGTAATTGGGGAGAGTTTATTTTGGAGAAAATCCTTGAAAGCTCCGGCTTGGAAAAGGGTAGGGAGTACGATACCCAATTTAGTATCACTGACGATGAAGGCCGTCGGTTTCAGCCGGATGTAATCGTTCGGTTGCCAGATGAAAAGCACATCATCGTTGATTCAAAGGTGTCTTTGGTGGCCTACGAAGCAATGGTCAATGCCACTTCCGATGTTGATCGTGATCGATTTATGAAAGACCATTTGATGTCCGTTCGTAATCATATTAAAGGACTTAGTGAAAAGTCTTACGATCAACTTCCGGGTTTGTCTTCTCCTGATTTCGTGCTTTTATTTATTCCCATTGAATCTTCATTTGGTGTCACGTTTCAGGCAGATCGTGATCTTTTCACCTTTGCGTGGGAGCGTCGTATCATCATGGTTAGTCCGTCCACCTTGCTGGCCACCTTGCGGACCATCGCTTCGGTGTGGAAGCAAGACCGCCAAACCAAGAACGCGTTGGAAATCGCCCGAGTTGGCGGTGGACTATATGATAAGTTCAAGGGATTCCTGGACGACATGATTGAGGTTGGACGAAAGATGGAGTTAGCGAAAACCACCTACGCCGATGCCATGAGTAAATTACATACCGGTTCCGGGAATATTATACGCCGGGTGGAAGACTTGAAACGCCTGGGGGCAAAAACAAACAAGGAACTTCCTGCTGCACTGGTGGAAAGGTCGTCAGAAAATCAGGATAGCTAAGATGTTGCGGACGTTTATCCTGTTACTATTGATTTCGGTTTGGACGGCATGTGTTGTTCCTCGTGACTTAAATAGTCGCAACATGGCGTCCTATTACCGGCCCGATGAACAAGCTATTTCACCTCCGGATTTTAAAGTCTATGCGTTAAGTGATTCTCTTTTACGCTTGTATGTGCGGATCAATACGGAGCATTTATTATTTACACGTCAACCGGATCAGTCTTTTCAAGCGATGTTTGGTGTTGAGGTTGATATTTTAGGATCTTACGATCAGCCGACGTTGCTGGACTCCTTTTCGTTTGCTACGCCTATTTCGTATGCCGATCACGATCTTTATAAAGTCTTTTCATATGAATTACCCCTACATGCTTCTGGCGATCTACTAGCAAGACTTACTTTGGCTGACGTCAATAAAGGGAGTTCGGAAATTTACTATCAGCGTTTTAATTCATCGCTTGTGCAGGGTTCGAACGCTTTTGTGGCCATGAATGATAATGGTGTGCCCGCATTCAATGATTATTTTACCGCTGCTGATACAATTAAAATTAATTTTCGTGATTCAGCCGTGCATGAGGTTTGGTGCAAATATTATCAACGGGAATTTCCGTTGTCAGCTCCTCCATTTACATTTGATATTCGGACTTCCTTTGATTATACACCTGATAGCGTTTTTAAAATCAGTGTAAATGATACAAATACTGTGACGTTCAGTACAACTGGTTTTTATTGGTTGCAGGAGGACACGACTTTGCTGCAAGGCTGGACGGCATTCTGTTTTGATCAGGGTTATCCGAATGTGGTAACCACCGCTCAAATGGTCGCCCCGTTGCGCTACCTGACTTCGCGTGCGGAGTATGCTCAATTGGATACGGCTGCATCTTCGAGGAAAGCGGTGGATGCCTTTTGGTTGGAACGTAGTTCGGGAAACCGTGAACGTGCGAAGTTGCTCATTAAAAAATATTACAATCGGGTTCAATTTGCAAACCGATTGTTTTCGTGTCATACACAAGGATGGCGAACTGATCGTGGGATGATCTATGTGGTTTTTGGTGCGCCAAACATTATCTATCGCTATACCAATAGTGAGACTTGGATATATGGTAGTGAAAACAGTCCTACGGGTCTCAATTTTCTTTTTGTAAAAGTTGACAATCCATTTACGGTCAATGACTATTCATTGACCCGTTCTCCTATTTATGAATCGCCATGGTACCGTGGCATTGATTTCTGGCGACAGGGTAGGGCTTATAACAGTATATACTAATCATTATGAATACCACACCATTCAAGGGAAGACCCCGTCCTGCGGGCGAAGATGAGCAAATGATTTATGGCATCCATCCAGTTGTGGAAGCAATTCGTGCTGGCAAGGAGATAGATCGTGTCTTTATACATCGGGGAGCAAAGGGGGATGGTATACAGCAACTAAAGCGCGAACTTAAGGATAATGGAATTGTATGGCAGGATGTTCCGTTGGAAAAACTGAACCGATTCACCCGTAAGAATCATCAGGATGTGGTCGCTTTTATTGCGCCTATTTCCTACCAACCGTTGGAGGAGGTCCTTCCTTCACTCTTTGAGCGAGGGGTTACTCCTTTGTTGCTGGTGCTGGATCGAATTACTGATGTACGTAATTTTGGAGCGATTGCGCGAACGGCTGAATGTGCAGGAGTGCATGCGATTATAATTCCAGAGAGAGGCGCCGCTACAGTGACTTCAGATGCCATACGGACTTCTGCAGGTGCGTTGAGCCGAATTCCGGTTTGTCGTGTGCGTGAATTGAAACACGCTGCACTTTTTTTACGGGACTCAGGTATAGTCCTCGCTGCCGCTACGGAAAAGGGAAAGGATCATTATTTTGAAGCAGATCTTTCGGTGCCATTAGCCATCGTAATGGGATCAGAAGAAGATGGAATCTCCGGCGACATGATTCGTGTTTGCGATCATCTTTTGCGCATTCCTATGCTTGGCAATCTGGGTTCGTTGAATGTTTCTGTAGCAGCGGGCATACTTTTGTTTGAATCGGTGCGGCAGCGCATAAAAAAATGATTTTTAACGATGCTTACTTTTTCAACGGATAAGTCGGTGCAGGACCGTATTGAGCAAGTTCTATTGTGCGTGGTGTTACTTGTAGCAGCTTACTTGCGATTTTATCACTTGGGTGATATTTCGTTCAACAACGATGAACTGAGTGCCTTGACTCGTGCCAAGCATGCTACCTTCTCTGAAATGATAGAGAAAGGAGTTATGATCGACTATCATCCTGCTGGAGTTGAGGCCTTTATTTATTATTGGATTAAATGGTTGGGTGATGAAGTATGGATATTCCGCCTTCCATTTGTATTACTTTCCTTGGGATCTATTTATTTCATCTACCGGATTGGTAAGGATTGGTTTCATGCTGCCGCTGGATTATTGGCTGCCGCATTTTTCGCGGTGTTGGAATTTCCATTACTCTATTCCATGCTGGCACGCATGTATAGTCCGGGTTTGTTTTTTTCATTAGTGACCGTTTTTTATTGGACCCGTTGGATGAAAGCGGCGCTGACCGGTGACTCAGTTTCCCGAGTTGATGTAGTCGGTTTCATTGTTGCTATGGCACTTGGTGCGCATACACATTACTTTACCGTGGTGTTTCTTTTTTCAGTAGGCTTGACAGGGTGTTTCCTGCTGCCGCGAAAGCACCTTTTAGGTTATTTACTCGCATGCTCACTAGGTGCGCTTTCTTTCCTGCTGGAGCTGCGTGTGTTTTTTACTCAAATGGAAACGGGTGATCTGGGCGGCTGGTTAGGAAGACCTGAAAAATCGTTTCTGCTGGATTTTTTCTTCCATTTCTTTAACGACTCAAAATGGTTGTTGTTATTGTTGGCATTATCGTTCTTTCCATGGTTAAAAGGTGCCAAGTATAAATCCATTTCCACCCGATTCCGTTGGGCGGGTATTTCCTGGTTCTTGTTTTCATTCTTGCTCGGGTATTCATATTCTATTCTACGACATCCTGCGCTTCAGTACTCAACCCTGCTTTTCAGTGCACCATTTTTCATGTTAACCCTGCTTTCTTTTTTACCAGAAACCTTTTACACCGGAATTCGATTGGTGCTATTGATTTTTAGCTGGTTGTTGGCTGGTACTGTAAGTACGGTTTTTGGAAGGAATTATTACGAGACACCTCCCTTTGGTGTTTTTAAAGAAGTGGCTGCTGATCTCTCACGGTGGAATGCTACTTATGATTCGGATCGTGTAACAGCAGTAGTGAATGTGATTAATCCTGAGTACATCCGTTATTATTTTCGTCGGACAACGCACGCACCGAAAGATGTGCTTTATAAAATAGAATCATCCAAAGATTTGGCGAGTCTACGTGCCCAAATAGATACGTCAACGGTTGGTTATTTTGCCTATGCATGGACCAATAATATACATCCCTATGAAATTGTATCTATAATTAGATCCAGGTTCCCGGTGGTGGTTGAGGTGCGTCATTACTACAATGCCGAAACCTGGCTTTTCGGTCGCGGTCAGGCCCCTGACGATGCTTTAGCATCGTGGCAAATGACATACGATGAAGGCTGGACCGCCTTGGGAATGGTTTTCGACTCAACTTCAGTGAGTCCGCCAGGCTTGATTCGATTTACTCCGGAGCGCGATTTTACAGAGTCCATAAAAGCCAAAATTGCTGACCCCGTCGATTCTTTTCAGGTAGTTTATAGTTCTGTTTGGTTTCGTTCGTTGGATACAACCAGCAATGCGACGCTGGACCTTAAGTTTGAAAAAGATGGTCAGGTGCTGCTATACGACAATGTTCGCTTGAATGATTTTAATTTGAACCCAGGGAAATGGCAGCAGGCCTTTCTCGCTTCTACGGTACCTCAGCACGAAGACTCCCTGGAGCTCAAAGTCTACGTTTGGAACTCCGATAAATCTACTTTTGACGTGGATAACCTTTCGGCAAAACTCTTTTCTGAGGTTGATCCATATCTCAGGAAATGATTTTCTTTGCCAAGTTAAAATTTCATGAATTAAAATAGTCTGCTATGATAAAGCCCATCCTTGAAGTTGCACGTGAACTTGGAATTCGTGAAAGCGAGTTCATTCCATATGGTCGTGCAAAGGCAAAAATTGAAATGCCTACTTTTGATGAGGAGCGCATTCGTAGAAGCAAGTTGATCTTAGTTACATCGATAACGCCTACGAAGTCGGGCAATGGTAAGACAACTACTTCCATCGGTATTGCAGATGGTCTTCGTAAAATCGGCAAGAAATCTGTACTTGCATTGCGTGAGCCTTCTTTGGGCCCTGTTTTCGGAATGAAAGGCGGAGCTACCGGTGGCGGAAAGTCGCAAGTAACACCAGCTGCTGAGATTAACTTGCATTTCAACGGGGATTTTCATGCCATTACATCCGCCAACAATACGTTGTCGGCATTGCTCGATAATTTCAATTATTTTAACAAAGGAACTGCACGTGAATTGCGTGAAGTACTCTGGCGCCGCGTGCAAGATGTCAACGACCGTTCGCTGCGTTACGTGATTACTGGTTTGAATGGCAACAAGAATGGCATTCCTGCTGAAACAGGTTTCGATATCACACCAGCTTCAGAACTCATGGCCATTTTATGCCTTTCTCGCGACATGGATGATCTTCGTGCACGCATCGATCGGATACTATTGGGTTACCAAGCAGATGGATCTCCGCTTACGGTCAAGGAGCTTGGAGTTGGCGGATCAATCATGGCGTTGATGAAGGATGTGCTTGCGCCGAATTTGGTGCAAACTTTTGAAGGCACTCCTGCATTCATACATGGCGGTCCGTTTGCAAACATTGCGCATGGATGTAATTCCATCATGGCTACTAAAGCCGCTATGCATTACGGCGAGTATGCGGTAACTGAAGCCGGTTTTGGCAGTGATCTTGGTGCAGAGAAGTTCTTAGACATCAAATGCCGCATCGCTGGTATCACGCCTTCGCTGAGCGTGTTGGTGGTTACTTTGCAGTCTTTCCGTTTGCACGGTGGAGTAAAAAATGCAGACCTGAAGCAACCAAATATGGACGCCCTAACGAAAGGACTACGAAATCTAGAGCGTCACATAGATAATCTTAGCTCCTTTGGTCAGAAGGTGCTGGTCGCCTTGAATAAATTCGATACTGATCCGCAGGATGAGATCGATTATATCCGTCGTTGGTGTGATGATCGTACGGTCGCCTTCGCCATAAATGAAGCCTATGCAAAAGGTGGAGATGGTGCTGTGGAAATGGCTGAGAAAATTGTTGAGCTCACTTCGATGGATGAATTACCGGCAATCCATTACGCCTATGAACTGCAAGATGACATTGTTTCTAAAATCGAAAAGGTGGTTCGCCGTGTCTACGGTGGTGATGGTATAGTTCTTTCTAAAAAGGCTAAGGGCCGCTTGAAACGCATGGACGCGTTGGGATTTAGTCAGTTGCCAGTATGCATTGCTAAAACGCAGTACTCATTTACCGATAAACCCGAAGAAGTACGTACCTACGAAGGTTTTACCATCACTGTAGATGATCTGGTGATTAATAGCGGCGCAGGTTTCATTGTTGCGGTGTGCGGTGAAATGGTTCGAATGCCCGGTTTGCCCGAAATTCCAAGTGCATTTAACATTGACGTTGTTAATGGTGAGATTGTCGGTTTGTCCTAAGCTGTTATCCTTATAGTAGCAACTGCAGTTTGGTTAATAGCTGCTATTCACTGGTTGTCAGTGGTAAGTTGTTTATTCCGCTACTGCTTTTGATCCGTAGAGTTGCTTTCCGTATTTGCGCGAAGGTGAAGGAAGTTTGGGTCCTAATCCCAATTGATTCCATTTACTGTCGATGGATTCAATCGTCTTCGTATCCATGGCTAAAATATTTGGCCAGTCCCGCTGGAAGTTATCAAATTCCTTGGTCTTGCGAGTTCCATCCATGACGAGATGTGAAGTTCCTGGGTGCAACTTTGACGGGATAATGATGGAGTCTCTTTTGGGGTCCACGTTATTGGAAAAGCGCCAGATGGAATCGCCTACATCGTTGATATCAACCGTGTGTTCCAGGAAAATGATCAACTTAATTGAGGCAAGCTGCTCCAATGCAAACAAGTCTTCCGCCAATTCTCGCAAATGGTTTTTACGATTCTTTTGAACGGCCATTAATATCATTGATATGCCCGTGCTCAATGGTGCAGCATTAATGTTTTTTATTTCAGGGTAAAGTTTCATGATGAATGCACTGTCTAGTCCAGCCTGGGTTTTGGTACTGGTGGAATGATTGCGCATCGCTGATTCTTCAGGAGCTTTTGCGGTTGCATCAATTCCGATTTTGCCACCAAATGCCATCACCGAACAGCTATGGTCTAAAACGTCAACAGGTCCGGAGGAGAAGTAGGTGTCGTGTTCCGGATCAAAATTTTCGGATACATAACGTGCCACTTCTTGGGGATCGTGAATGTTCACTTCGCCATCTACTACCACCATCATTTTAGTAAACATCATTTGTCCTGCACCCCATAATGAATGCATCACTTTTGAAGCTTGTCCGGGGTATTCTTTTTTAATTTTTACAATGACAAGGTTATGGAATACTCCTTCCATGGGTAAAACCATGTCTACGATCTCGGGCACCATCGTCATCTTGATGGGTACTAAAAAGATGCGTTCTGTTGCTTTGCCGATCCATGCGTCTTCTTGTGGTGGAATACCTACAATTGTGGCTGGGAAGACCGCGTTTTTGCGATGGGTAATACAAGTGACATGAAATTTCGGATAGAAGTCGGGGAGGGAGTAATATCCTGTATGATCACCGAAAGGACCCTCGAGAATGAAATCTTCGTTCGGGTCTACATACCCTTCGATGATGATGTCTGCATCAGCTGGCACCTGTAAATCTTGCGTGAGGCATTGTACAAGTTCCACTTTTTTCTTTCGAAGAAACCCTGCCAGCATATATTCGTCCACACCGTCGGGAAGTGGAGCCGTCGCAGCATAAGTGTAAGCGGGGTCTCCTCCAAGTGCTACTGCTACTGGCATTTTTTGCCCCAACTTTTTATATTCATTCATGTGACGTGCACTTACCTTATGGCGATGCCAATGCATACCAGTCATCGTAGGGCCAAACACTTGCATGCGGTACATGCCTACATTGCGTATGCCAGTATGTGGATCCTTGGTGTGAATCACGGGTAACGTAACAAACGGACCGCCATCTTCTGGCCAGCACGTCAGTACAGGTAATTTGGTGAGGTCAGGATCTTTCATGACCACCTCTTGGCAGCTGCCTCTTCCGCTAATCACTTTGGGCATCCAGGAGGCAATAGTGCCAAGTTTGGGCAGCATTTTTAATTTATCCAATATCGAGTCTTTGGGAGACATCAGCTCCTTGAATAGGCCTTCCATGTCGCTGGCAATATCGTCGAGTTTTTCCACGCCTAAGGCCATTGCCATTCTCTTTTCGGTTCCCATGGAATTTATCAGGACGGGAAATCCGGTGCCTGTGTTTTCAAATAACAAGGCAGGACCATAAACTTTTGAAATCCGGTCGGTTACTTCTGTGATTTCCAGGTTGGGGTCTACAAACTCTTTGATTCTTACAAGTTCCCCTGCTTTTTCTAAAGTCTCGATCCAATGTTGTGTGCTCCTGTACATGCTAGTTGGTTTAGTAAGCTAACAATCAAAGGTACGTTTAGTTCGCAGGTTCAAAATCAATGCGATTGAAATGTATCTAGTTGGCTGTGAAATTAATGGCAAGAATCTATATCTTTCGCATACAGACCTAACCTATGAAAAATATTCTCCACACTATTGTTGTGCTATTCTTGGTAAATACCTGTTTTGCTGCGGGACATCCTGAATATCAATCCAACAAAATTTACCTGGAGGCTGGACCTATCTTTACTACAAACGTAATTAGTGATCAGGTCCTGAACGATCATTCAACGGATGAATTTCATGGCCGCATTTACCGCTTGGTTCAGTTTAATCATCCGTTGACGCTTTCAGATCGTACAAAGGTAGCGGCCTTTGGAATCCGACTGCTGAATTATATACCATATAACACATGGGTTGCTTCTATTCCAATTGGTATTACGGTCAATGATTTACGTTCCTTACCTGTCCGCACGGTCTTGTATTTGCCATTGGAGGCCAAAAAAAGCAAACGCTTGCGTGATAATGATTTCCCTGATTACGCGGTGGTAGCTACCGGGCAAATTGATTTGAAGATTCGCTTGCAAGGCGATGTTGAAGTGAGTTCGGTTGAATCCTTATTGAAGTCCTTGCACGTGCAGGTTTTATCCTCGCATCCACAACTCGGTTCGATAACGGTCAGAGTATTTCAGTCAGATATAGATCGGTTGGCTAGGCTTTCATTTGTGCGTTATGCGGAGCCGATTTCAGGCCCTTCGATTCCAGAGGATACGCGCGGGCGTTCTTTGCATCGAAGCAATACGATTAATCAAGAGTTGATCTTTGGTCGTCACTACAACGGTGATTCAGTCACTATTTCGTTGGCGGATGATGGTGAAGTGGGTCCGCACATTGATTTTCAAGGTCGCTTGATTTCATTAATGAACACTGGTCCTGGGGGGAATCATGGCGATATGACTTCAGGAATTGTCGTAGGTGCAGGTAATCTAGATCCTACCATCCGCGGAATGGCCGATGGAGCAACGATTCTTATTCATGATATTGGTCCTTACGACCACATTTATAATTCTCCAGCATTTTTCAATCAGTATGGTGCTGTGATTACGTCTACAAGTTATAGTCAGGGCTGCAATGATTACAATTCCGATTCCCAGGACGCCGATCAGTTGGCTTTTGATAATCGGTTGTTCACCTTCGTTTTTTCTGCTGGTAATCGTGGTCAAAGTGATTGCGGCTACGGTGCAGGATCTCCATGGGGCAGTATTACGGGAGGTATGAAAATCGGCAAGAACGTCATTTCATGTGCTAATCTAGATCCCTATGAGGTGATTGACCCTACAAGTAGTAACGGTCCTGCAGACGATGGTCGTATCAAGCCGGAAATCGCTTCCAATGGTGCCGATCAATTATCTACTGATGAGTCCAATACCTACCAGGTGGGTGGTGGCACCAGTGCCGCATGTCCTGGCATAGCCGGTGTCTCAGCGCAATTATACCAGGCCTACCGTTCCCTGTATAACAATAGCAATCCTGATGGTGCCATCATCAAAAGTGTGTTGTTGAATTCAGCCCAGGATATCGGAAATACTGGTCCTGATTTCACGTACGGTTTTGGTCGCGTCAATGCTTTGCGTGCAGCCCGAACACTCGAAGAGGGGCGTTTCAGGATGGACTCTCTGTCTCATGGCGACTCGCTAGAATTTACGGTTCAAGTTCCTGCTGGTGCTCAACAATTGAAAGTCATGCTTTACTGGCCAGAGGTTCCTGGCGATCCGGCCGCAGCTTTCCAATTAGTGAATGATATGGATGTTGAAGTAAGAAATCCTGGCGGAACGGTTGAACTTCCCTGGATTTTGGATCCTACACCGAACGCAGTTTCGTTGGCTGCTCCTGCTGTAAAAGGCATTGATCATCTGAACAATGTTGAGCAAGTCGCGATTGACCTCCCAACAGCTGGAACGTACACAATCAAAATCAAAGGCTCGTTGGTTCCTTCGGGCATGCAGCGTTGCTACACCACCTGGGATATTGTTGAGTCGGCCATTACATTGACTTATCCATACGGAGGCGAATCATTTGTGCCTGGAACTACCGAGCTTTTGCGTTGGGATGCCGCTGGTACATCTGGGCAGTTCTCATTAGAGTACTCCCTCGATGCTGGATCGAACTGGATGCCTATGGTGACGTTAGGAGGTAATATACGTCAGTACGAATGGACAGTTCCCTCTGTGTTATCCGATCAGGTGGTTGTTCGCATATCCCGCGGAGCAACTAGCGACCAATCCGATGGTTTTATTACAATACTGCCGCAACCACAGAATTTGGTGGTTGACTTTGCGTGTGCTGATACCATGCAACTTAGCTGGACCGCGGCTCAGGGCATTTCTTCGTACCAGGTTTACAGACTTGGCCTAAAGTACATGGATCCTATTGCTGCGGTGACTGGGACATCGGTGCAACTTCCTATTCCGGGTAATTCGGAGGAATGGTTTAGCGTGGCTTCCGTTGGACCGTCAGGAGGGATGGGACGGCGCCTGGTTGCTATCCAGAAGCAAGCCGGATTGGTGAATTGCAGTTATGCATCGGATATAGCGGTATTGCAAATGATTAATCCGCAGGCGGGTCTCCTATATCCATGTCAGAGTCTTTCTTCGGTACCGGTTACGGTTCAGTTGAGAAATGATGGATTGGCGGATGCGACCGGCTTTTCAATTTCCTATTCGATTAATGGCGGACCACCTGTGGTTGAGGTGTATAGTGGTTTGGTGCCCCATGGCGGATCTGTGAATTATACCTTCGGTTCTACGGTTGATTTTTCCACGCCAGGAACATACAGCTTGGATGTGTCGGTCACATTGGCTGGCGATCAGAATTCACTGAACGATAACTTGTCCATATCCATTACAATAGGAGTTAATGCTTCAATTCCTTTCGCCGAGGATTTCCAGGGTGCGTTTTATCCGCCATCAGGTTGGTCCATTACCAATTCCGGTAGCGGATATCAATGGAGTCCTATGACTACCATTGGAAGTAATGGCGCTTCTACGGTAGCGGCTTGGTTCGATGATTTTAGTTACAATGCACCCGGCGCAGAGGATGACATGGTCATGCCAGTTGCTGATTTTTCCGCGCTTACTCAACCGATTCTAACCTTCGATGTGGCATATGCGGTTTATGGGGCGGGCTATGACGATGGATTAAAAGTTGAAATTAGTACCGACTGTGGCGCTACTTTTCTACCGACCGGTTACCAAAAAATCGGTGCATCCCTTGCCACGGTGCCGTTATCTGCCACCGACTGGTTTCCTGCTGCTGCGACCGATTGGCGAAATGATACGGTTCGGCTCGACGCATTTGTCGGCCAGTCGGTCATCTTAAAGTTTATCAATATTAACGATTATGGTAACAATCTTTTGGTAGATAATATACAATTGAAGGACAATGTTTTATCATCTATCAATGAAAGTAAAATAGAGGACGTTGTCTCGGTCTATCCGAATCCATTTTCAGGCCGTTTTTATCTCTCAGCCAACGGTGTTTCCGGTGGGAGTGGCCAATTGGAGATCTATGATATGCAAGGCCGGATGTTATTGTCGAAGCCGGTGCTTGTACAGGGTGGCCGCGTTCAGGAAACTATGGATATGACGATGCAGCCGTCAGGCATATACTTCGGACAATTAAAAAGCGCCACTGGAGTCCGATCATTCAGAATGATTAAACATTGATGAACAAGAAATAGGCGGTAGGGTATCCGAAGTAATTAGCGGATGGCCATTCCGTTCAGATCTTGATAGGCCAAATTCATTTCTTTCATGAGTTCATGCACAATCAACTCGATCGGTTGAATTTTATCGATCAGCTCTACCGATTGACCCGCACACCACAAGCTCTTGTAGTTGCCAGGTATCATGGCCTTTTCCAGCCATGAAAATCCACGGCGTTGCACCAGCATCTTGAAGTATTTCTTGGTCTTTGGGTTCTTGCTTAACCATCTTTCTAGGCGGTTCTGATGCAGTCCTATTTTTTGTGCATAGGGAGTATTGATAATCGTACACGGTGTCCCGCTGATTCGATCGGTCATCACAATATCGTCCATTCTTGAATCAAGTATCGCTTTAGTATAATCAATTGAAACATTTGATTCAGAAGAGGTAATGAATATAGTTCCGCAATATGCTGCGGAGGCGCCAGCAGCTAATGCGCTAAGAATTCCAGCCCCATCGCTAATGCCTCCTGCTGCCAATACTGGCACTTCGGGGAAGTGTTTTCGAAGTGATCGAACCAAGAGCGAAATCGGGAACGGTCCTGCATGCCCACCAGCTCCTTGTCCGACCGCTACAAAGCCATCGCAACCGAGCGAATGGCATTTTTCAGCATGTGTCAGGTTGGTTACATCGCAGAATACTTTTGCCCCGTAACTGTGTGCCGCTTCAATAGTGGTTTTCGGATTGCCCAGCGATGTGATGTAAACGGGCACACGATTTTTCACGCAAATGTCAAGGTGCTTTTGAAAAAACGGATTCGACTGTTGGACGATTAGGTTGACTCCGTAGGATCCTCTGTATGCTGGATTCGTGGATCGGAATGCATTCAGCGAAATCAGCACCGATTCCAGTTGGTCGGCGTCGCGATAGTTTAAGCTAGGAAAGCAGCCAAGTATGCCTGACCGCATGGCTGCTTCGACCATTTTTTCATTTGAAACCAAAAACATAGGAGCCATCACCAACGGGTGACGGATGCCTAGCATTCGGGTAAGGTTGTTTTCGAAATGCATGGTCAGTAGGTATTGCTCGAAGGTAGGATTGATTTCCTGGAAAAGCCATGATACGGGTTTGCCGTTAAAGGGTTCGGACCGGCTTTTTTTAACAGCTTGTATTGTTGATAATCACGGCTAAATGCTGTTTAATTTCATGTACTCCGAAGCGTGTGTCTCTGTATATTGTAAGCTTGAATAGTACTATGAAAGTCACCCGTTTATTCGAATTCATCCAACACCAGGCCAAGGAGTTTCCTAAGTCTGACGCTTTGGCTGCAAAAGAAGGTGGAGTTTGGCGATCATATTCGACCGAAGAGTTTATTCAAACCGCCAACAGATTTTCGTTTGGTTTGATGGCACTCGGTGTTCAAGCTGGGGACAAGATCGTTATCATTTCCCCGAATCGTCCGGAATGGAATTTTGCAGATATTGGAATGATGCAGGTTGGTGTGATTAATGTCCCCATCTATACCACGCTAAGTGAATCAGAAATTCGTTTTATCCTGAATGATTGCGGGGCACGTATCGTTTTATGCGGAGATGAACAGTTGTATGAAAAAGTCTCGCACGTCCGTCCAGAAGTTCCATCCATCAACGGAATCTATACATTCGATCGCCTTCCGGGTGCCGTTCATTGGTCTGATATTTTGGAGAAAGGTGATGCTTTTCAGGATCAGCAAAAACTTAAAGAACGTCGTGCTGCCGTCCGACCAGCCGATTGCGCTACGATTCTATACACCTCAGGAACTACCGGTACTCCGAAAGGTGTAATGCTTTCGCATTACAACATCGTTTCCAATGTGCTATCGGTTGAACATCTTCCGCCGGTTAATCAAAAGGATAAAGCTCTTAGTTTTCTTCCGCTTTGCCATAGTTACGAGCGTGTTTTGACATATCTCTATCAATACCTGGGCGTATCTGTCTACTATGCTGAAAGCATGGAAAAGATTTCCGATAATCTGAAGGAGATTCATCCGCAAGTTTTTTCAGCCGTACCCCGATTATTGGAAAAGGTGTATGACAAGATTGTCGATAAAGGAAAAGAACTGAAAGGCATCAAGCGTGCTTTGTTTTTTTGGGCACTTGATCTGGGGCTTCGCTTCGAACTAGATGGGAAAAATGGTTGGTGGTACGAGTTTCAATTGAAACAAGCTCGAAAGATTATTTTTTCAAAATGGCGGGAAGCACTTGGTGGAAATACCAGAGTCATTGTTAGCGGCGGTGCTGCCTTGCAACCACGCCTAGCTCGGGTGTTCTGGGCAGCAGGTATACCGGTGTTGGAAGGATATGGCCTTACCGAAACATCTCCTATCATCGCCGTTAATAATTTTGAACCTCACGGAGCTTGCTTCGGAACTGTAGGTCCCGTCATTGACGGTGTACAAGTCAAGATGGCAGAAGATGGGGAGATTATTTGTAAAGGACCCAATGTGATGATGGGTTATTACAACCGTCCGGACCTAACAGCGGAAGTGATCGACGAGGAAGGATGGTTCCACACTGGTGATATTGGTACGTTTGTGCAAAATCGTTTTCTCAAAATTACCGACCGAAAGAAAGAGATTTTCAAAACCTCAGGTGGAAAATACATTGCCCCTCAGGCCTTGGAGAATAAATTTAAAGAATCACCCTTCATCGAACAGCTAATGGTAGTTGGTGAAAATAAGAAGTTCCCTGCAGCTATTGTTGTTCCTAACTTTGCTCACTTAATTAAATGGTGCGAGATCAAAGGCATTCCCAATACATCTAACGATGAAATGATTCGACGTCAGGATGTTGTCGAAAGAATAGCACGCGAAATCGAACAACTGAATAAAGATTTTGGGCAACCTGAGCAGGTAAAGAAATTTGAACTCGTCGCCCATGAATGGACCATCCAAAGTGGAGAGCTCACAGCTACGTTGAAGTTGCGAAGGAAATTTATTGCAGAAAGATATAAGTCATTGATTGAAAAAATGTATTCAGAATAATTCAGGAAACACTCGCTGAAGGATCAAACCATGAAAAGGAATATCACCGAAATAGCCGTGCTTGGAAGCGGCATCATGGGTAGCCGTATCGCATGTCATTTTGCGAATATCGGGCTACAGGTGGTTCTATTGGATATAGCTCCTGCTACATTGACAGATGCCGAAAAAGCAGCTGGTTTGACATTGAATGATCCAAAAGTGCGAAACCGAATCGTGAATGCATCGCTGCAGCAAACATTGAAGGCGTCTCCGTCTCCTGTATTCGAAAAATCAGTTTCCTCCCGAATTCGTACCGGTAATTTCTCGGACAACCTTTCTCTAATTGCCACCTGCGATTGGATCGTTGAGGCGGTCATCGAAAGACTCGAAGTGAAACGCCAGGTCTTTGAGCAAGTGGAGCTGTACCGCAAAAAAGGTTCGCTGGTGACCTCCAATACTTCCGGTATTCCTATTCAACTAATGGCCGAAGGCCGCTCCGAGGATTTTCGAAAGCATTTTTGCGGAGCCCATTTCTTCAACCCGCCGCGTTATTTGCAGCTGTTGGAGCTGATTCCTGGTCCAGAAACGGAGGAGGAAGTCCTAACGTTCCTGCAAGAATATGGCGACCGCTTTTTAGGTAAAACTACAGTTCTTTGTAAGGACACTCCAGCCTTTATCGCCAACCGTGTCGGTGTATTTTCCATTCTTTCGTTGTTTCATACTGTTGAGCAATTTGGTTTGACGGTCGATGAGGTCGATAAATTGACGGGCCCACTTATAGGGCGACCTAAATCAGCCACCTTCCGTACGTGCGATGTGGTAGGATTGGATACCTTGGTGAAGGTTGCTGCCGATGTTCATGAACGTTGTCCAAACGATGAGGCACGCGACACTTTTCTCTTGCCCGAGTATGTCAAGAAAATGGTCGATCGAAATTGGTTCGGTGATAAAACGGGTCAAGGCTTTTATAAGAAAACGAAATTAGAGGGAGGCAAAAGTGAAATTCATTCACTCGATTTCTCCTCGATGGAATATAGGCCGAAAGGCAAAACCAGATTTGCTACCCTGGACCAGACCAAGTCGATCGATGACCTTCGTCAACGTTTACCAATACTTTTTAATGGGAAAGACAAGGCGGGTGAATTCTACCGAGCTTCGTTCTGCCAATTGTTCCAGTATATTTCTTACCGCATTCCAGAGATTGCGGATGATATTGATAAAATTGATGAAGCTGTATGTGCCGGCTTTGGATGGGAAATTGGACCATTTGCCACGTGGGAATTGCTTGGCGTTTCGCAAGTAGTAAAAGTAATGGAGTCATTCAATTGTAAGCCGGCTTCATGGGTCTACGAATTGCTTTCGGAGGGCTTCACTTCCTTTTTTGGATATACCGCTGGAAGCCGCAAGTATTTCGACATCACCTCTAAGACGATGAAGGCTACTTCCGGAGTGCCCGGGTGTATAATGCTCGATGCCTTTCGTGACAAAACAGTTTGGCAAAACAGCGGTTGTCGACTTATTGATATTGGCGATGGGGTGTTGAATTTAGAGTTTCGCACCAAGATGAATACCATGGGCGGTGAAGTGATTCAAGGCGTTACTACTGCTATTGAAATTGCTGAAAAGGAATTCCGTGGATTGGTCATTGCCAATGAAGGGCAGAATTTTTCAGCAGGTGCTAACCTGGCGATGATTTTCATGATGGCCACCGAGCAGGAATTCGATGAGATCGATATGGCCGTGCGAGTATTTCAGAACATGAATATGCGCGTGCGTTATTCGGATGTGCCGGTTGTGGTTGCGCCTCATGGATTGACATTGGGTGGTGGATGCGAGATGACGTTGCATGCTGATAAAGTAGTGGCATCAGCCGAGACTTATACCGGATTGGTAGAGTTTGGTGTCGGATTGATTCCTGGAGGTGGCGGTTCGAAAGAATTCGCCCTGCGTGCTTCCGAGAGTTTTGTGGAAGGAACAATCGACGAGCAAACTTTGCGCGACTATTACTTGACCATAGCAATGGCTAAAGTCTCCACCTCAGCGCAAGAAGCTTTCTCGTTGCACATTTTGAAAAACGGTCGCGATGCTATTGTGATGAATCCTCGCCGGCGAATTTCTGAAGCAAAAGCGGCGGTTCTCCGATTGTCTGAAGCGGGCTACCAGCGTCCAACACTGCGTCGCAATATCAAGGTGCTCGGTCGTAGCGCTCTCGGTATGTTTTATGCCGGCGCAAATGCCATGACATCCGGTCATTTTATCAGTGAGCACGACCGCCTGATCTCTAAAAAACTCGCATGGGTGCTATGCGGAGGTGATCTTAGCAGTTCGTCCTTGGTTTCAGAACAGTATTTATTAGACCTGGAGCGCGAGGCGTTCCTCTCCTTGTGCGGGGAGCGTAAAACGTTGGAGCGCATACAAAGCATTCTGACCACCGGAAAAATACTTAGAAACTAAAAAAATTAATACACTTCATAACCACTATACATACATTTGCGAATCATGAAACGTAAACACCTAAAGAATGTCCTCCTTCTTTTTCTGCTGGCAACCTTCCAGTACAACGCTGCAATTGCACAGGTGACTGAAGAAAAACCGAAGTATGCTCCAGGAAAAGAAAAACATCGAAACAAGACCGATGAAATTGGTCGCCGTCAGGGATTGTGGATTATCTACAACTCCTTTGGTGAAAAAGTATCGGAAACGGAATACGTGAACGACAAAAAAGAAGGTGTCGATCGTAAATTTTATGGCTACGATAAGGTCCGCGAAGAAACTGAATTTCTTGCCGGCGTAAAAGATGGTCAATACACCAAGTATTACTTTTCCGGTCAAGCCATGATGGAAGGTGCTTACAAAGATGGTAAGAAAGATGGTAAATGGACTAAGTATTTT
Source organism: Candidatus Pollutiaquabacter sp. (assembly GCA_947465495.1). Taxonomy (GTDB): domain Bacteria; phylum Bacteroidota; class Bacteroidia; order AKYH767-A; family 2013-40CM-41-45; genus Pollutiaquabacter. The sequence goes on from CANIAS010000005.1 coordinate 34,491, forward strand.
GAAGATGGTACCATTCGTCAACAAGGCGAATACAAAAAAGGTCTACGTGACGGTGTATGGAAAACCTATAATCGAAAAGGAGCCACCATTTCAGAAGGTACATTCAAAGATGGTGTTGATGCTGCAGTCATAGAAGACCAGAAAAAGAAAGCGGATGATGCTAAAAAAGCCGCTGATAAAAAAGCCGCCGGTGCCAAAGGTGGTCCAGTGCCTCCAGGCACAAAGCCAGGTGCAGCACCTGCGGACACTACCAAGAAAAAGTAATTATAATTTCTAGTTATGGAAGCATACATCGTAGCCGGTTTCAGGTCTGCAGTCGGAAAAGCACCAAAAGGTGTCTTTAAGACCATGCGTCCGGACGACCTTGGTGCTGATATTCTTCGTCATTTAATAGCTGCTGTCCCTTCGCTGGATAAAGCACTCATTGAGGACGTGATAGTAGGAAATGCTACTCCCGAAGCAGAGCAGGGCTTAAACATGGGAAGGATGATTTCCCTCATGGGACTTGATACCTATAAGGTGCCGGGGATGACTGTCAACCGGTATTGTGCCTCCGGATTAGAAACGATCGCCATTGCTGCGGCTAAGATAAAAGCCGGATTTGCGGAATGTATTGTTGCCGGCGGAGTAGAGTGCATGTCTCCGATTCCTTTTGGTGGATGGAAAATCGTTCCAAATTATAAGTACGTTCAATCCAATCCCGATTATTATTGGGGAATGGGACTCACGGCCGAAGCTGTTGCACGTGAGTATAATGTCTCCCGCGAGGATCAAGACCGATTCAGTTTTGAATCACATCGTAAAGCAGTTGCAGCTATCAAGGAAGGGCGGTTCAAAGAGGATATCGTTCCGGTTAAAGTTACAGAAGTGTACATGGACGCTGACGCAAAACGCGTTTCCCGCGAGTTTATCGTCGATACCGATGAAGGCCCTCGTGCAGATACCTCGCTCGAAAAAATGGCAACCCTTAAGCCCGTGTTTGATGCGAAGGGCTCCGTAACCGCAGCAAACTCCTCACAGACCAGTGATGGTGCTGCGTTTGTGCTGGTAGTCAGCGAACGAATGCTAAAACTCTTGAATGTGTCTCCGGTTGCCAGGTTTGTTGGGTTTTCGGTCGCTGGTGTAGAACCTCGAATTATGGGTATTGGTCCGGTGGAAGCAATCCCAGCTGTCTTGAAAAAAACAGGAATTCATAAAGATCAGATTGATCTTATTGAACTCAACGAAGCATTCGCGTCACAATCCTTGGCAGTGATGCGTGCTCTTGATCTTGACCCTGCTAAAGTCAATGTAAATGGAGGTGCAATAGCTTTGGGTCATCCGCTGGGTTGTACTGGTTCGAAATTGACGGTTCAAGTACTCAATGAGTTAAAACGCAGAAAGCAACGGTACGGAATGGTTACGATGTGTGTGGGTACTGGCCAAGGTGCAGCCGGTATCTTTGAGCGTTTATAAGCGATTATTCCCTTAGTCTCTTCGTATGAAAATTAACCTGAAAAAAGGATCGCTGCTAACTGCGATCGCTTTGCTTTTAGTGTCCTGCATCACAAAACAGCAAGACACGCCGCGTCAACATACTGCCGGATTGGATTCGTTGTTTGATCACTATTACAACGATCGGATGCGACTCTTTCCACTAGAGGCAACAGAGAACGGTGTAAATGATTATAACGATCGCCTATTTGCAGATTTTACAGATAGTTATCGGGCGACGCTCCGTGATTTTTACGAAGATTATCTGCAACGTTTGAGGCAGTTTCCTGATAGCATCTTGAATCAAACAGATCGTTCCAATGTGGCTATTCTTCGGTGGGAATTGGAATTGGGTCGCCAAGGCTGCGTACTTCCCATTAATCGGATGCCGCTCGACCAGTTCTGGGGGCTTCACCTTAAAATGGGTCAATATGGTTCTGGACAAGGTATGCAGCCCTTCAAGTCAGTCACAGATTACGATAATTGGTTGAAGAGATTGTCCGCTTTCTCAGTTTGGACAGACAGTGCTATCGTTTATTTCAAAAAAGGAATGGCAGAACATATCGTGTTGCCACAAGCGTTGGTGTTAAAAGTCATTCCACAACTGGAGGCGATGGTAACCGCTATTCCGGATAGCAATGTCTATTTTGGACCTGTACGAATGATGCCGGATTCTTTTTCAGCCGATGAACGGCTTCGACTTACAGCAGAGTATCGTTCAGCTATCACCAATAAGGTAGTATCCGCTCATCGCCGCATGGCTGATTTCTTGAAGAAAGAATACTTGCCGGTAGCACGAACGTCTCATGGATACGCTAACCTTCCTCAAGGGGAAGAAATGTATGCGTACTATGTAAAACTTTGGACCACCACGGAGTTGTCTCCAGACTCTATTTATTCCATTGGGTTGTCGGAAGTCAAAGCTATCCGGGATGAAATGGAACGAGTAAAGGAGAAGGTTGGTTTTAAAGGCGACTTGCCTTCCTTCTTTAAATTCCTGTATGAAGACCCTAAATTTTTCCCCTTCAAAACGTCAGAAGAGGTGTTAAACGCCTTTCGTTCTATTGAACGTACAATTCAGCCTAATGTCAATAAAATCTTTACGGTCTTTCCGAAAATTCCCTTCGAAATACGACAAACCGAAGCCTTCCGAGAGGCTAGTGGTAGCGCAGAGTACATCTCGTCACCCGATGGTATCAAGCCTGGAATTTTTTATGTGCCCATTCCGGATCCCAAGAAGTTCAATACCGCTGGTATGGAAAGCTTGTTCTTGCACGAAGCAATTCCTGGCCATCATTTCCAGACAAGTCTACAGCTAGAAAATACCGAACTTCCTGAGTTTCGCAAACACATCTGGACATATGGTCCGTACGTGGAAGGTTGGGCTTTGTATAGCGAAACGTTGGGGAAAGACCTCGGCTTGTATAAAGATCCTTATCAGTATTTCACCGCCTTGGGCGAGCAGATGTTGCGTGCCGTTCGTTTAGTAATGGATGTGGGGATTCATCATCGTGGAATGACGCGTGAAGCAGCCATTGCATACATGATGGATAATTATCCAACTACCATGGATTATGCAGTTTCTGAAACGGAACGCTACATGGCAATTCCTGGTCAGGCATTGGGTTATCGAATCGGCGTCATCCGTATAAAGGCCATGCGCGCCAAGTATGAAAAACAGTTAGGGGCTAAGTTTTCGTTAGCATCATTTCATGACAAATTCCTCGCGCTGGGCAGTATGCCCATCGACTTGGTCGAGCAGGAGATGGATCGTTGGGCGAATGAAGTGGCAGCAAAGTGATTCGCGAATGCTAGTAAACCCATGGTTAACGATCTGTTCGCTCCCTATGTTTTCAACGCGCAGTATGGAGTCTGCGCATATTTTCATTATTTAACCATTGAATATGATTAAATTCAGTAATTGGATTGACTGACTGCACTACCTTAGATATTTAACTATTCATTTATCCCATGTCTCCATTAACATCCTCCGATGCTGCCAAAGGCGGCGAATTTTTAATCAAGTCAACCGACGCTCATTCGGTCTTCATTCCTGAAGAACGATCCGAAGAGCAGCAAATGATTGCACAAACATGCAGTGATTTTCTGGATCACGAAGTACATCCAATCCTGGATCGCATCGATCAGCAAGAGGAAGGGTTGATGCAGTCCATTCTTGATAAAGCCGGCGAATTAGGTCTATTGGGAATTTCTATTCCAGAGGAGTATGGTGGCTTTGGAAAAGACTTTACCACTAGCATGATTGCTACAGAAGCGCTTGGTGCAGGGCATTCATTTTCGGTTGCCTATGCTGCGCATACAGGCATTGGTACTCTTCCCATCTTGTTTTATGCAAACGATGATCAAAAACAGAAATACCTCCCTAAGTTAACTTCGGGTGAATGGAAGGCAGCGTATTGTCTAACTGAGCCAGGTTCAGGGTCGGATGCAAATTCTGGTAAGACCAAAGCAGTCCTTTCAGCGGATGGTAAGCATTACCTCATCAACGGACAAAAGATGTGGATTACCAACGGGGGATTCGCTGATGTGTATATTGTTTTTGCCAAAATCGACAGCGACGCGAACTTAAGTGCTTTCATTGTTGAGCGAGCATTCCCTGGAATTACCTTGAATCCGGAAGAGCATAAGATGGGAATCAAAGGTAGCTCGACACGGCAGATATTTTTCACCGATTGCCAGGTCCCGGTGGAGAATTTACTGAGTGATCGAGGTAACGGATTTAAAATCGCCGTTAATATTTTAAACCTCGGTCGCATAAAATTAGCCGGCGCGGCATTGGGTGGATCCAAACGGGTTGCAACTCTTTCTGTTCGCTATGCCAACGAACGTCAGCAATTTGGGCGTTCGATTTCTAAATACGGCGCTATCCGTCATAAACTGGCTGAACAGGCCATTCGGATCTATGCCTGCGAATCAGCGACCTATCGTTGCAGTCAGAACATTGAAGATGCAATCAATGCTTTGAAAGCAACTGGAATGGATGCTGCCAAGGCCAAGTTAAAAGGAGTAGAGCAGTTTGCCGTGGAAGCTGCTATCCTCAAGGTTCATGGCAGCGAAGTGTTGGATTATGTCACGGATGAAGGTGTTCAGATTTATGGTGGTATGGGTTATAGCGCGGAGGCTCCTATGGATCGTTCCTACCGTGATTCTCGCATCAACCGTATTTTTGAAGGTACTAATGAAATCAACCGTATGTTGACCGTTGATATGATGCTAAAACGCGCTATGAAGGGCGAACTTGATCTCATCGGACCCGCCACGGCAGTCGCTCAACAAATGTTACAAATCCCTGATTTTGGGAATGGCTCTGATGCATTATTTGATGCGGAAAAAAGGGCAATTGCCAATTTTAAGAATGCAGTATTGCTGGTTGCCGGGTCGGCAGTGCAGAAGCTCATGATGCAATTGTCCAAAGAACAAGAGGTGTTAATGTCCATCGCTGATATGTTGATTGATGTTTATGTGATGGAATCGTTGCAGCTTCGGGTTGAAAAGCTCGTAGGAATGCGAGGCGTAGAAGCCTGCAGTGCTCAGCTTGACATCATGCGTACTTATCTTTATGATGCCGCTGATAGATTACATAAATCCGGAAAGGATGCTATCAACGGATTCGCCGAAGGCGATGAACAACGAATGTTACTTATGGGAATCAAACGCTACACGAAAGTTTCGCCATTCAATGCTAAAGAAGCTCGCCGGCGGATCGCCGAAAAGTTGATTGCGGCAGATAAATACTGTTTTTAATCATTTTTGAGTTATTGTTTGACAGGATAAGGATTGGTAACTTTGAGATTATGAAAATCAGCTGCAGAAAATTCCTGTCCATCTTTATGGTGCTGACGCTGCTGTTGGCCACCAATGGAGTGGTGTTGATAGTTCATACATGTTTGGTTTCTAATACAACCGATGTAAGTCTGTTTCAGAAAAATGGATGCTGCGGCGGGGAAGAATTTCCTTGCGGAACCTCTGCTGAAAAATCCTTTTTAAAAGACAAGTGTTGTGACTTAAAAGTTACCTACTCAAAAATTGAGTCACCAGGCTCCTTAACTATTGAATTTAATGGAGATGTTTTTAAACAAGTGATTTGCTGTGATTTCAAGTTGAAGCAGTGGTCGTGTGTTGAGCCTTTCATGCTAGCTAAAGTATTGCATCCTCCACCATCGATACATACTGCTGCACACCCAGATTTTATTTATACTGCCGGATCACTGCTGATTTGATGATAGGTTGCTGATTTTTTTGGAGTCTTATTTATTCCATTCAGTCAATCTTATTTATCATGAATTTTATTTATCGAATGATCGGTACGATGCTACTCGTACTCGTGGTAGTTTCTGTTCGCGCTCAATCCGGTATGATACGCGGCACTGTAGTCACAACTGCTATTGACAAGAATTTGCGGCTCGGGTTGCCTGGAGCAGTAGTTCGCTTATTGCCAGGTGATACTGCGGTGCTAACGGATGTGGGTGGCAATTATAGCATCCCGTATATCGGAACCTGGCCGCTTCAATTGGTTGTTTCCTTCGTGGGGTATAAAACAGATACAATTTCAGTGTACAGCGAAAGTGTCCCAGATATTCAATTGGTTGGATCGGTAGAACTACAGGAGGTTTCAGTGACCGGTAAGAAAGAAGCCGTAGGATATTCCCGAATCAATCCATTAAACATCGAACGGGTAGGAGAGAAGGAAATCCTTAAAGCTGCCTGCTGCAACTTATCAGAAGCGTTTGAGTCATCTCCGACCGTGAATGTCGCATATACCGATGCCGTGACTGGCGCTAAAGAGATTCGCTTACTGGGTTTGTCCGGAATATATTCGCAGCTTTTGACGGAAGCGATTCCGAATTATCGTGGGATAGCTGGCGCCTATGGATTGTATTTTATTCCTGGTCCTTGGATGGAATCTATTCAGGTAACAAAAGGTACAGGTTCGGTTCAGCAAGGTTACGAAGCGACCACCGGTCAGATCAATGTCGAATTCAAAAAGCCAAATGAAGAATCTGTGCCTCGTTTCTTTTTGAATCTGTTTGGTGAGCAAAATGGTAATATGGAGCTTAACACCCATGTCAAACATGAATTCAATGAACATTGGAGTTCAATTCTGATGGCACATGGCAATTACATGAACGGGAATCAGGACCTTCAAGACGATGGTTTTTTAGACATTCCTCATGCGCAACAAGTCAATCTGTATAATCGTTGGCATTACAATAGCGGGAATCGACTAGAATCGCAATTTGGTTGGCGCTATGTGTATGATCTACGCAAAGGCGGACAATTTGGCGTGATGAATCATTCGCAAGGATTGTACACCACCGATGTTCTGAATGCTCGTGCGGAAGCATTCGGTAAACTTGGTATCGTATTCCGTGACAAGCCCGGCAAAAGCATCGGCAATATCGCTCAAGCAACGATTCATCGATTGAATGCCAGATTTGGTATCACGACCTATAACGCTCAAGAAAGAACGTTGTTATTGCAAAGTCTCTTTGAGAATAGTTTTAACAATGGTCAGCACCATATTAAACTAGGTGTTAATTACCGTTACGATGAGTGGACAGAATTGATTGACACCATTGATCAAAAAACTGTGGAGTCAGTCCCTGGCGCTTTCGTAGAATACACGTATAATCATGCCGATGATTTTTCGGTGGTGATTGGCCAACGACTGGATCATCACAATACGTATGGGTTTATCTACACGCCTCGAATCCATGCTAAATACAATTTCTCTGAAGAGTTTATCCTCCGTGCCTCCGCAGGTAGTTCGTTTAGGGTTCCGAATATTTTTGCTGACAACCTGAGTATGCTCGCATCCTCTCGGCAAATCATCGTGGCTCCTGATATCTTACCCGAGAGAGCATGGAACTTTGGTTTTAATGCAACGTGGCATTTTATGCTGAATGACAAGGAAGGTGCTATAAATCTAGATGCTTACCGTTCGGTGTTCTCCAGTCAGTTGATAGTTGATCGAGTGACAGCCTACAACGAAGTGTTACTGTATAACCTACAGGGTGCTTCCTACTCAAATAGTGGTCAAGTCGCTGTTGATTATGAAGTACTAGATCGGCTGAATGTACGTTTAGCATATAAGCGCGATGATGTAAAGGTTGCTTACAATGATTCATTACAACGGAAGCCGTTGATCCCATACGATCGATCATTGCTAAACCTTGCCTATTTAACTGCAAATGAGCATTGGAGATTTGATTATACCATCGTTCGGGAAGGTAGAAAGCGATTGCTTCCTACCTATGTGGACCCAACCTTCGATTCACAAGCTACTCAGTCACCGGTGTTTATTACGATGAATATTCAAGTGACAAAAGTCTTTCGAAAATTCGAAGCCTATGTTGGATCCGAGAATCTTCTTAATTATTACCAGGAGCATCCTATCGTGAATGCGGATGATCCATTCGGGCCTTCTTTTGACGCCACCAATGTGTGGGGGCCTATTGATGGTCGCCGGATTTATGCCGGCATTCGTTATGCTATTAAATAATAAAACCTAAAAAGTTCAAACATGAAAAAATTAATCATTGTCTCTTGGCTGGCCTTGTTGTTTTCAGTAAGCATCCAGGCTCAAACTGACACCTTAAAAATCAAGACGTCTTCAGTGTGCGAGAATTGCAAACGAACAATTGAAAATGACTTGTCATTCGAAAAAGGGGTCAAGGCGGCTACGCTTGACCTGGATAGCAACTTGATTACAGTTGTTTATAATCCTAAAAAAACCACTCCGGAAAAGATACGTCAGCGAATTTCGGATATAGGGTACGATGCCGATGATGTAAAAAGAAACCCCAAAGCATTTAACAAGCTGCCTGATTGCTGTAAGAGTCCGGACGGTCATCATTGATAAAAAATCGGTCGACTTGCCGAAAGGTATAGAGGAAATAATGCTAACTATTGTTTTCGATACACTAATTCACCATTGACGTAAGTGGCGACAACTCTAGTCTTGAGTAGATGGTCTTCTTGCGTAGAAAGTAAATCCTGGTCAAGTATCACAAAGTCTGCGACCTTACCTGGCTCAAGACTGCCCTTCTGTTCGTTCTCGAAATTTGCATATGCCGCCCAGATGGTCATAGCCCGAAGTGCATCTTTCCTGCTTACCTTGTTTTTGGATTGAAATCCTCCGGCTGGAAATTCCTTTTCATCTTTACGTGCCACTGCTGCATGGAAGGTAAGTAAGGGATCTATTTTTTCCACTGGAAAATCTGTACCGAATGCTATTCGGTCAGTTTTTTTCAGCAAATCCTGATAGCAATAAGCCGTTTGGATACGGTCCTGGCCTAAACGTTTTTCAGCCCAATACATATCACTGGTCGCATGTGTGGGTTGCACCGATGGAATAATCGAAAGTTTTTTGAATTCGGAAAGGTCTTTTGGATCTACCACCTGGCAGTGCTCGATTCGCCATCGCCTGTCATTGTGTTGATGTAAATGGTTGTCGTATATTTTTAAGGCGGCCGCGACCCCTGAATCGCCGATAGCATGTGTGCAGAGTTGAAACCCGTGTTCCATGGCTTCGTCTGCCAGTTCATTGAGAGCGTCGTACGGGTGAAGTAATAATCCAAAATGCCCCGGTTGATCACTGTATGGTTTTTTAAGAAGTGCTCCTCTTGATCCGAGTGCACCATCCAGATATGTTTTGACTGCCCTAACGGTTAGTCGTTCTGTAGTGATGGGGCCTTTTTTGAAATAATAGTCTGTTGTTGCTTTTGAATCTCGTATCATGGCGTAAACACGGATTTTGATTCGTCCATCTTTCTGCAATTGCTGAATCAATTCGATGGAGTCTTTGCCTAATCCTGCATCACATACACTGGTTAACCCTGCCGCAAAGCAATTAGCTTGAGCTTTTACCAAGGCATCAGCATTTAGAGCATTGCTGAAGGAGGGGATTTTGTTTTCAGCCAATTGAATGGCGTTGTCGATGAGTAGACCGGTAGGCTCGCCATTTTTCAGCACTACCTCGCCACCTTCAACATGGGTGTTGGCGTTTATTCCAGCGAGTAGCAATGCGGTCTTGTTGCAAATGGCGGCGTGCCCGTCTATGCGCATTAGGAAAACGGGCTTGTCAGGAAATAGTCGGTCTAATTCCGTTTTATCAGGAAAGGTGTTGTCGGTCCAGTCGTTTTGATCCCAACCTCTTCCTAGGATCCACTCGAATTGATTGGTGGCTGCAAATTTTACCAGGGAATCTAAAATCTCTGCATAGCCAGTAGTTCCAGTTACATCACATTTTAATAGGTCGCTGGCATAACCGTAAAAATGGCTGTGTGCATCGATGAAGCCGGGATAAATAGTTTGTCCTTGAAGATCAATCGTGGAGTCCGCTGAAAAGCGACTACTCAGTTCTTTGCTATTGCCAAGCGCATACACTTTCCCATCCCGTATTGCCATGGCCTCCTGTACGGTAAAGTTATTATCGACGGTGTATATTTTTCCGTTGATGACTAAAAGGTCTACCTGCTCCCTTGTACACGCGGCCAACATGCAAAATAGGAGCGTGATGCTAAGTATTGATTGTTTTTTCATTGGAATTTCATGAGATTCAAAAGTACATCTTGAAGGGATTGAAATTCCGTTTCCTGTTGTCAATAATGTTCATTTTTTTAACGGAATTTAGCAAAGGTAAAAGGTATTTTTCCCGTTCTTGTGTATTACGTATTATTCAAACAAAGCTATGTTCGGACGTTTCAAATTCATGCATAAATTTAAAAAGATTGGACTGGTACTTTTAGTAAGTGCTAGTTTGTTTTTCTCTTTCCGCGAAGTGGACGATTATTATTTCGAGGTGAGTAAGAACCTCGACATTTTCACCACGCTATTTCGTGAAGTGAATACCTATTATGTGGACAGTGTTGAACCAGGAGCTTTGATGAAGACGGGTATGGATGCTATGCTTAAATCGCTGGATCCGTATACCGTGTACATTCCGGAAAGCGACATAGAGGATTACAAAATGACTCACATCTCAGCGGAGTATGGAGGTATTGGAGCATTGGTTCAGTCGCGCAATGGGGAAATTGAAATTAGTGAGTTGTATGAAGGATTTCCTGCACAAAAAGGAGGTCTGCAAGTTGGGGATCGTATACTATCGGTAAATGGCATTTCCACACAGGGTAAAAAAGTAGATGAGGTGACAAACGTGATGAAAGGTCAGAAGGGTACTTCAGTTAAATTTACATTGCGTCGCGAAGGATTTGCTCAGCCCATTGAGAAAACCATTGTTCGCGATGAGATTAAATTCAAAAACGTGCCTTACTTTGGCATGGTAGGGCCTCATACGGGTTATATTCATCTGACACAATTCTTGGAAAATGCAGCTCAAGATGTAAAGGATGCTTTAGTCACGTTGAAAAAAGATACGGCGATGACTTCCCTAATTCTTGATCTGCGAGGCAATGGTGGTGGCTTGTTGCGTGAGGCGGTAGATATTGTGAATCTGTTTGTCGGTAGCAATCAAAAAGTCGTCTCCCAAAAAGGAAAAATTAAGGAGATGAACATGGAATATTTTGCATCTAAACCACCGGTAGATACCGTTATTCCGCTGGTGGTAATGATTGATCGTGGTTCCGCTTCTGCTTCTGAAATTGTAACAGGTTCACTGCAGGAGTTAGATCGTGCCGTGATAGTCGGTCAACGTAGCTTTGGCAAAGGATTGGTTCAGCAAACCTACAATCTATCCTATAATACATTACTGAAAGTCACCATTGCCAAGTACTATACGCCAAGTGGCCGTTGTATTCAGGCACTTGATTATTCACATCGTACTAAAGAAGGAGCAGTAGGTAAAGTCGCCGACTCCCTTATCACCGAATTCAAAACAAAAAACGGTCGCTCTGTCTTTGATGGCAGTGGAGTTTACCCGGATGTGTATACAGATCCATCTTACTATAGTCCTGTAGTAGTGGCCTTGTTGAACAATTACCTGATATTTGATTACTCGAGTAAGTACTTTCGAGAGCACCCATCCATTGCTCCAGCTTCGGAGTTTACGCTGACAGCGACTGATTATATGGCCTTCGAACAGTTTTTACAGGGTAAAAAATACGACTATACTGATCGTAGTGAATTGAAACTTGATGAGCTGAAAAGTGCACTTGAAAAGGATAAGCATTTCGACCGATTGAAAAGTGAGTATGAGGCTATGAAAAACGAAATGGCAGCCAATAAGAAACAAGATCTTTCTAATCACCGCGATGAAATTCGCGAAGTTTTGGAGGAGGAGATTTCATCGAGATATTATTTCGAGAAAGGAAGAATTCAGACCGAACTCAAAAATGATTCGGATCTGAAACGTGCTGTCGGCGTACTCAGTGATCAATCATTGTATACTGCAATTCTTCGTGGCGATGGTACTTATAAAGTTATCGGAAAGCCCGGCAGCGAGGCTCACGCCAAAGCGGTAAAAGAACGCGAAGAAAATCGAGAAGACTAATTACAAGTCTCTGATTTCCATCGTGTTAAAAACAGCATTTTTTTGATAAATTTGCGCATCAATTGAATTACTATGGGACGTGGTTTTGAAAAACGTAAGCATAAGATGTTTGCCCGCTATGATCGAATGGCCAAGGCATTCACTAGGGTGGGTCGTGAAATAGCGATTGCTGTAAAAGCGGGCGGTACTGATCCTGAATACAATCCTCGGTTGCGAACAGCTATGGCCAATGCAAAGGGGTTGAATATGCCTAAAGATCGTATTGAAAATGCGATCAAGAAGGCTAATTCAAAGGATGAAGGAAACTTTGAAGAAATTGTATACGAAGGTTATGGGCCGCATGGTGTTGCTATTCTAGTTGAATGTGCCACCGATAATCCGGTGCGTACCGTCGCTAACATCCGTATGCATTTCAATCGCGGTAATGGCGCCTTAGGAAAAACAGGTTCTCTGGATTTTATGTTTCAACGTAAAGGTGTTTTTCGCCTCGTTAATACCGGTAAAATAAATACAGACGAATTGGAATTGGAGTTAATTGATTTTGGTTTGGATTCGTTAGAAATAGATGAAGAGGAAGTGCTCATTTACACGGCCTATGAGGACTATGGCAAAATGGCAAAAGCCCTGGAGGATCGTAAAATCGAAGTGAAGAAATCAGCCCTTGAACGAATTCCAACTTCGTTTGCTGATTTGACGGAAGAGCAACAAGATGAAAACTTGCAATTAATTGATCGATTTGAAGAAGACGATGATGTGCAAGCGGTATATCATAATCTTCGATAATCCACGCTTGCTGTTTCGATTAGCAAAATGATGCTTAACGCATCAAGTACATCTTTCCCCAGCCTTTCTTGAAGTAGGAGTATGCGTCGGTTTGACGCTTCTCGATCTCCTGTCCGTTGATACTCGAAACCACTCGGTATAAATAGAGTCCATTGGCCAATTGATCACCAAATTCGTCTTTCCCATCCCAGGCATATTCGGTAATGTTTCGCCCGATATGAATGTTGCCAAGCTCCGATTGAGTGATTTCTCGTACAATTTTTCCACTCACAGTCATGATTTGGATTTTCATGTAGGTCGGCACCTGATTTCCCGTCAAGGTGAAAACAAATCGGGTAGAGGTGGAGAATGGATTGGGGTAGTTGAGTACTTCTGTAATCGTCGATCGATTGATCACTTCAAAAGAAATCTTGTAGTTGTACTTTCCGGATTCGTTGTTGGAAATATCCGCAGCTTCTACCTCCAAGGTGTATGTACCATCTTCACTCAGGTTGGGTTGCCATTCGATTTTACAACTGTTCTTTGGTAAACTGGCAGGAGTAAAACGCATGCTTTGACCGTATTGAACGAGGTTGAAATAAACACGTTGGGAAGCTGCGCTATTGGGCGATTTAAGATAGACCTTGAACTTGGAAGTGTCGTTGAGTGCGAGGAAACGGTTCTCGTCTTGCAATTGGATCGTAATGGCTGGTTTCCCACTTACGATGTCCTGATCCATGATGTGTACGCCGTCAAATGTTACGTCAAGAATTGGATTCACCTGGTCGCGGTCAATACGGAATTTTACTTCTGCCAGGTTGTTGAAATGAGCTTGCTCTAATTGATGGCGAGAATTGTATGGATTAGCCTCTATCCAAAGACTATTGACGCCCGAAAATCCCAAGGTTGAATCCACCCGCAAGTTGGCAATTAAGTAACTGTTCACACGCAGTGAATCCAAACGTAATGTCGCAAGGTTTACACGCTGCCTCGCATTGTTATAGAGGTAGAAGTCTACATCCAGGCTGTCCATGGGTAGGTTTCCAATATTCTCGATAGCGATCCCCACTTTGAGTGTGTCACCTTCTGAAAGTGGATTCTTGTAGAAGCTGAACGTACGGTTGGGGTTAATGCCGCATTCTGGTGCTTCTTCATAATACACCCGCCAATAATCCATTTGTGGAGGTGTATAGAGGGAGTCGTCTTCGACTACCGCTTGCAAGCGCAAATACTTGTATTGACTTGCTGAAATCCAATTCAAGGTAGTGTCTTTACCTGAAGTGGTGTAAGAAATGCCCATTGACAGGGTGTCCCAACGTTGTGTAGCGGTGTTTAGTCCAAGGATGTTTAATGTTGCAACATCTTTGGTGACAGACCCTTCTACCGGTGATTGATTCCAGTGCAACGATTCCCACTGGCGGGCTGGACCTATCACGGTGCTGGAAATACTGCCTTCATTCCAGGTGGCAGAAAGTAGCTTGGACAAAGTCAAGGTATCCGTCTGCGACAAGCCAAAGATGGTTTCATTGTAGTTGCTATTTCCCTTTTGAGTGAGCATGATGAACGGAACATTGTCCTGCAATGAACTAAGGTCTAATCCAAGGCCACTGAAAGTGTTTTGAAATATTGGATTAACACTTGAGTAATTGGCCGTATACCACGAATATACTAGGATGTAATTGCCGGATGGCACCGCATTGATGAGATTGGCCATTCCCTGCATTTCAGTGGCAGAATAATAATGAAACATAAAGTGATTCTCCGGTCGCTGTCGACAGGTTCCTGAACCTATCACGTTAAATGGATCATTGCAACTCCCTTGCGTAACGGTGAAAACATTGGATTGCCCGAAATTATTTCCACACGTATTCCACGGCAACAACGTGGTGGAGTCTAAGACTGCCACCAATACGCCGGGTGTAATGTTGCACGCATTGTATTCAACCGGTGAGTTATTCAGTTTGTAACCGATTTCATTGTATCCGGCTTGTGTTCCATCGGGTAATCCTTTGGTAAGTGCGGTCAGGTTCTTTTTGTTTTCCACGTAGGAGAATCGCCTGCCTAACGTGTCGTAACGAATGTTTAAATACCCATCGTCCGCGAATTGGTAAAAATCCGATTGTGCCCAGCCGGATTTATTTCGAATAAACATGAACGTGGATTGTTGCCACTTGAAATTAGCAGGATCTATGCGGATGCTATCATTTGCCACACGCCAATAGTAGACGGCGCTGTCACGTAAAGGGTATCCAATCATATTCCAGGAAATAACACCTCCGCTATCCGTAATAGTAGAGGTGCGGAACAGTGGACTGTGTTGCATGGATGGAACGGAATCAGCTAGCGACAGGTCAATGGTGTCAATCTCGAAAAGGTAGGTCCCGACGCCTGCAAGCGGATTGGCTGTGCATGCTTTTAATTTAACGGTAGTAGAAGGATAGATGGCAAAGCGGGGAGGATAAACAGGTATGATGTCGCTCGAGGTGATGAAGATGCTCGAGCTGGCATTGTTGTTCAAAAAGTTATCGAGTTCATCAACGCTATCCGCCGGATCTACTTGAACACTGAATAAATTGACACCAGCAGCATTCAGTCCTCCTACCGGAAGATTCAATGCGAGGTCGTCCTCGTAGTAGCAATTTCCGCGAAGCATCACGTACACCGAATCGCTACCGTCTGGGAAAGTCCGTTTTATTCGAACTTGGAAGGAGTCGTTGGTCGCTCTGGCAATGTTTCTGGTGAGTATGTGTACCGTAAACGTATCTTGATTAGTGGTCACATCATAACTGGGGAACTTGATCGATGACTCGTTAATGGCAAAATCCGGTTTGGGCCAATTGTTTATTTTAATCGAAGGGTCGCCGTTCAAAGACATTTCCTGAGAAACGATCTTTACGCTTTCTACGTTTGGAATCTGAATATCCTGAACGGTTTTCTTCATTAAGTAGCCGACCGAAGCGCCGTAATTAGTGACTGAAGCATTTTCAAAAAAAGCATGCGAATACAGATACAAGTCTTGAGGTACTCCCAATCCTACGCTGGCTATGAAACCGATTGCACCTTTGTTAGGCTCCAGAACAAACTTTTCACTGATGCTTTTCTGTGCTGCGTGAAAGTCTCCGGCGTAGCAACTATTCGCAATCATCAAAGGATACCTGCCTTGATTATTGTACTCTGAAGGCTCATCGGTACTCTGGTCAAAACCAGATCCGGAGGCATGTCCAAAAAAGGTCATTACAGCAACGCCTGAATCGATTTGCGCTTGTAAAGAATCCGATTGATTGATGACAATGGGAGAGTTGGTAAATTTGAGGTAGGTTGTTACGTGGCCGCCAAATTTTGGACCTTCCATCAAACCTTCAAAATCCTGCAAGTAGGCTGCTAATTGAGCTTGTTGTTGCGGGTCGTTTCCGCCTCCGAAATGCAGCATCTCTTTCATCCAGGGTTGAGGAGGACCGGCTTGTGCACTTTCATACTCCCGTACTTTGTCCAAATAATCAATTACATCATTGCCAGTGCGCGCGCAAATTCGTCCCACTGGAATCATTGGCTCATACAGTGATCCATTTATTCCTGAAGTGAGCAGTATGTCGGAAGTAGGAACGCCGTAGGAAGGAACAAGGCAGGCGGCAAACGAAGCTGGGTCGTTACGGAAATCAGCAGGACTGATTGATTTACCAATCAGTAGCAGATGTTGTGCCGGACCTACATTCATCCAGCTGTCCAAAATAAAGCGACAAAAATTCTTAATGGCCATTGGATGCTTTGGGATGCCATACGAAAATTGATCCGTCAATTCATCAATATCGGCTAGAAGAGTTCTGTTGCCGGTTGTTCCGTCGCGGTAGGATTTATAGCTATTGGCTTCGCCCCAGAGTGAGCGATGGGTCACCATTAAGAACGCAGAGTCAACCGGATAGCTTTGGAAGTTATTGAAATGGCCAGGGTTGTTCGCGACATAGTCAATCTTGTTAATGGATAGGATTGGGGTAATCTGATTGATTGCCGATAGTAGACATTGCTTGGGTGTCAGTGTATTGTCGTTGGGTATAAGTGCTTGCCAGTTGCTTCCTGTACCACTAAGGAGAACTCTTCGGTGATTGGTAATGTCATACAATACCGGAGTGATTCCACCTGCATTGAAGTTCGAGATATCGATGCGTGCAAATGACTGCTGTGGCTGATCAAGTATGCTGAATTCAAAGGTATTGTTGTTTTCAAAATCAAAGGTGTGCGGATAAATTAAGGAGGAAAAGTAAAAGGAGTTCCAGTCGTTCCCGCTAGTGGATGGGGTGTAAACACCATAATTGAAAGTCGTCGTGGATGGACTTAATAAACTACTTTGAATGGGGATCGTGTATTGACGGTGTACTTGAGTGGTGTAATTATCGCGCAATGTATCGGAAGGATAACTAATCCAGATGCTATGATTAAGATTATTGATACCACCCACGCTGGTGGTGAGTAGTGCGTCTGGGCCACTGGAATAAGCATTGGTAGTATTCAGAGCCACTGCCAAAGTGCCGCCGTTGAAATTACCGAATGCGCCACACCATCCCTCGCTTTCCGTATATTCAATTTGCTTTTCAAACATCCCCCGATTGTATCCATAGGTTTGCTGGAAAAAAGATTCGCGCAAGCAATAGGAGGAGGGAGTATAGTTTTGGAAGGCGGTATCATTCTGTGGTATAAAGCGATTCCCATTGGAGGCGGCGCTCCAAGTCAGGAAATAAATAGACGTGTCGCTGAAATTGCTAAAATGTGGGTTGGGCTGCCACGTTGAATCAGCATATAGTTGGGTGTCGAAACTACCGTCGTTTGGATGACCGACGAACTCGATGAAATCATTGGCGTCAAAGCTCCCATCATTTTCTCCGTCTATGTAAATATATTGCTGTTGGCCGTTATGGAACAGTTGTATTTTTTTTGGATCGAAATTTCCTATTGGAATTCCTGCGCTTAACAGTGTCTGTTGATCGATTCGATAGACCCCAGTTCTCCAGACTTTGATTTTAAAATATTGTTGGCTGAAGTTGATCCACTCGTTTCCATACGACTGTGCAGTAGCAGAAAGTCCGCAAAACAGAAAAGCAAGTATGACAATGATTCGCTTCATGCAAGACATGGATGCGTGGTTGATTATTTCTTGCGCTTGGAAATTTCTAAGCGTAATGAAAAGACATTGGAATAGAGAATCTCTTGGCTACCGATGTTGGTGAGCGCGTAATCAACGGATAGCTTGCCCAATTTCACGCCAACCCCGATGTTCGGCTGAACAATCGTGGAAGTCCCTCCGTCCACGTCTTTTACTTGTTGGATGTTTTGAATGCCTGCTCTCAGAAAAATGAATTCACTATAACCTGCTTCAAGGCCAACGTGTGGGTCAATGCTAACGACGTCCGAACTAATTGGCACATTTCGTTGACCATCGAAGGTGAAGTCTGCATTCAATTCAGCCAACAAGGAGATTTTTTTACCGAAGTACATTTTGTATCCTCCGCCGAGAATCAGTTTTGGCAGGGTGACTTCCGTTGTGTTCTGTGGGATCTCATTGCCGGTGCGACTAAACGTCTCTTCGAGTAAATCGGTGTTGTAACTCCAGGCGTTGAAGGTGCTGGTAACATCCTTGGCGGTTGCGCCGAATAACCAGTTTCCTGTAGTGTATTGGGCGCCTAAATCAAATCCGAAGCCCCAGGCTTTGCCGAAATCACCCGCTTTGCGGTGAATAATCTTCGCATTTCCTCCAATACGTAATCCGGGGGTCGTGGTGATTTTACTATAAGAGAAAACAAAGGCATAATCTGCAATTGAAAACGAAGAGATTTTACTGTAATCGATGACTCCAGTTGCATCGATCAAGTCGAGGGTGTTTGGAATGTCATCTGTTCCAAATCGGATGATGGAAAAGCCAATCGTTCGGGAGGAGTCAATGTGAGTGGCGAGGGTAGCATAATCGAACTTGGAAATCCCGGCGAATAATTCGGCGTGCATAGCAGCCAATTGTAGATCACCCTTGATATTGCTCAGTCCTGCCGGATTCCAAATGGCAGCGGTTGCATCTTGGTCGCTGGCAACTACAGCGCCTGACATGCCCATGGCGCGTGCGCCTACGCCAATTGAAAGGAATTCGTTGCTGTACTTTGGAGCTTGCCCTTTTACATGGCTACCAGCAACTATAAGTAAAAGAAAAAGAAGTGCGTATTTTTTCATAAATAAGAATATCCCAATAAAACGTCCTGTGAAGGGCTTTATTATGGCTATTAACAATTTACCTATTCGTAAAGTTAAGCTCAAATTCCCGGTTATTGTGCCATTGAAATGTCCTGTTTTGAACATTTTTGAACATTTCTCAAGGTGGGAAACGGATCAGGTAGTAGGTCGTTCTCAATTAACGGGGAGGGTTGGGAAGCTATGATTCGATGCGTACTTTTGACCTGGATATGAAACGACATTTACCTAATTTTCTAACCACACTCAATTTGTGCAGTGGATGCATTGCATTGGTGCTGCTCTTTCGGGGAAATGCCGAAGGCGCTACATGGCTGGTCTTTGCGGCTACACTCTTTGACGTGCTAGATGGCATGGTAGCACGCTGGCTAGGTGTTCAGTCGCCAATCGGTAAAGAGTTAGATTCTCTGGCTGATATGGTCACTTTTGGAGTACTTCCAGGGGTCATTTTGTTTCGGCTACTGCAACAGACGGAGTTGGAAGCATGGGTGGGGAATACGACACTTGCAAGCGCGGTACAGTTTTTCCCTTTTATCGTCACCGCATTTTCAGCCCTTCGACTGGCGAAGTTTAACATTGATACGCGTCAAGCTACCGGTTTCATCGGATTGCCGACACCGGCCAATACATTATGGATTGTTTCGTTGCCTTTAATAATTCTTAAGGATCCGTACGGATGGGGAAGTTGGTTATTGCATCCGGGGGTTTTGTTGGTCATATCCGCCGTGTCGTCTTTCTTATTGGTGGCTGAAATACCGCTTTTTTCCTTCAAGTTTAGTGGATTCGACTTCGCTAAGAACCTGTATCAACTTCTTTTGATGCTCGCGGCAGCGATTTTGTTGTTCGTATTTTCTTACGCTGCGTGGCCAATGATTATAGCATTGTATGTACTTTTATCGCTCATTAAAAACCACTTTACTGCTACTCAACAATCATGAAATTCATCGCTGAAATTGACGTTATGCCTTTGAAGGCGTTATTAGATCCTCAAGGGAAAGCCGTTACGCATGGCCTGCAGAATATGGGGCTCACAGCGATGGAGAATGTCCGAATTGGTAAGCACATTACCCTGGAAGTTGATGCTGATAGCAAAGAGAAAGCAGATGCTCAGGTGGAAGAAGCCTGCAAGAAACTACTCTCTAATCCAATCATGGAGAGTTATCAGTTTTCTTTGCAGGAAATGGCGTAAAACGCTGTTATAGTTGAAATCAGCCAACTCAATAAAAGTTTTTTTCTAAGCAAATTAAAAACCCTGACGATGGAGCTTCGTCAGGGTTATCACATATCAAAGCATTGTATGTTTAATGGCATAGCCACATTACATGGAAAGGTTAACTAAGACATAATGTCCCCTCAGGATAAAAGGTAACCTGTCATTTTCATTTTTTTTCTTAAAATGGAACCCAATCAAGTTACTTGTGATTTTCCTTTAAAAAAGCTACTTTTAAGAGGCTATATTTAAAATTTGTGAGTAAAGACATCATAGAACAGGTTCGGTCAGGAAATGAGAAGGCCTTTTATGACCTTTATCGAACGCTTCGTATCGATTTTATCGATTGGGCTAGTTTTAGCTACGACATTAGCAGGGAGGAAGCCAAGGATGTCTATCAAGAGACGTTCATCGTATTCTGGAATAATATCCATGATGGCAAATTGCAGGCTTTGACGTGTGACGCTAAAACCTATTTGTTCGGAATCGGCAAGCATCTAATCCTGAATTTGATGAAAAAGAATAAACGGTCGGTTACCTTTTCATCCGATGAGTGGATGAATGTGGTAGAACAGTCAACTCAAGATCATGATGATTGTCGGCAATCGGTTGAATTGTGCCTTCAGGCATTGCCCGTTAAAGATCGTCGAATCATCGAGCTTTATTATCTGGAAGAAAAAGACATGAAGACAATTGCTCGGGAGTTAGGGTACAAAAATAGTGATGTGGCCAAAAAACGTAAATATGAAATCTTTCGTAAGTTGACTACAGCAGTCAGGAGTAATCGTAATTTTTGGAAGGCGTAAAGTAGTGCAGGAAGAACAAACACATATCGAATGGATTGAGTCGTACCATGAAGGTCGTCTATCAGAAAGTGAGCGGACGGATTTCGAAGTGCGCCTCTTGTTCGATCTTGAGCTTCAGCAGGAAAACGATCATTACCTCAAGGTTCGTAAATCACTAGCCGATATCAAGTTGCAGCGTGTAAAAAACCGGCTTAATGAGATGGATGCTGAAATGGATGCTGAAAAAAAATACTCATCCCAATTTCGAGTCAAATCCATTTTGAGTCTAGTGGCCATGCTTGCAGTGGTGGTAGTTTCGGCCTGGTATTTTGTCGATAAAGATTCAGGAAACACGTTGAATGCAGAGCAATTGATTCCCGATGAATTTGGAGTCCCTGTTTTGATGAGTAATAACCCTTCTGCCCGTGCTTTTGATGATGCTATGTCTGCGTTCAAATTGTCTGATTATAAACTAGCATCGCAGCTGTTTCAGGAATTGATTGCTGCTAATCCTGATAACGATACCTTGCAGTATTATCTGGCTAATTCTTTGTTGCGATCAGGCAGAATCGAATCTGCGAAAGTTCTTTTTATTCCGCTTGGTACTTCTAATTCCAAGTATGCTCCACAAAGCAGGTTCTACCTGGCGATTTCTTCATACCTGTTGAGTCAAGATCGTAGTGCGTTATTAGCCACTATGAGGCCAATCTCACTGAATGACACGCTCCCAATGCACGAAAAAGCGAGCGAAATCGTGCAGTTGCTTACGGGTAGTCAGTAATCGGCTTATGAATAAATCCATAGTTTTAGTGGCGACTATCCTCTTGCTGCCAGTGTTTGGGTATGCTAATTCTGCCTATGAGAAAGCATTGTTTTTTCTCCGAGCACCTCAATATGATAGCGCCTATCATTATCTGCAGATAGCTAATAAATCCTTATCCCCTAAATCAAGTCTTGATCAATATACTTCGTGTCTTATTCGTCTGGGTGAGATGGAAGGATTGTTTTCTGAAAGCCGTAAGGCCATGTTGCATTTAAGAGAAGCTGAAGGGATTCTCCGTAGATGGACTTTTCGTAAAGACCTTCTTGCGGACTGTTACGAACAGCTCGGACAGATTTACGAGAATATAGATGACATTGAAATAGCGTATAAATATTACTTCTCCGCACTCCGTCTAAAACTTGAACTCTATGGTGAAAACGATGCGCGTACCGGCTATGCCTATATTAAAATCACCAAATATTACAGCTTCAAACAGCTGCAGGATTCGGCCAATTTCTTTTCGCGAAAAGCACTGGCTATTTGTCTGCAAGATTCCTTGCATCAGCCACTGATTAATCTGGGTGAAGTAATGGTTGGTTATGCTTATGAATGGAAGAATTGCCAGCCTCCTGATATGTACCATCATGACTCTTTATATCAGGCAGTACGAGAGTTCTATAAGTCAAGCATTGACTATTTGCATGCTCGTTATTCACGACCAACACTGGAGGAGGCGCGCATTTATCAAGGCTGGGCAAATAGCTATGCAGATTACCTTGCTGGGAATTTCAAGGAATTTCCTGCCAAAGCAGCCTACAATTTCAGGCAAGCTAAACTTCTGTATGAACAGTCGTTGAAATTGAAAATAGAATTGTTGGGTACTCGTAATCCGCAGGTGGCAACCACCTATTATACGTTGGCCTTGCTTCATCGCGACCATCCTGGTTGGGATTTTAAACGTCAATCGTTGGCGTATTATCAACAAGCTGTTTATTCCTTAACAGCAGATGCAATTCCCGACAACGATTTCACGCTTCCGAGGTTAGCTCAGGTACGATTTCCATACTACCTGAACGTGTTGATCACCAATAAAGTTGTTCTTCTGGAAGATATGTACAAGGCGACGGGCGATACGATGTATGCACGCATAATTCACGAACATAATCGTTACCGGTTGCAACTTTGGGATCAGATCATACGCACCTTTGAAAGTTCGGAGACATCCCAGGTTATTCGAATCTGGAATGGAACACCGTTCGAGACGGCGGTTGAATCGGCTTTCCGTATGTTTCGGCTTACTCGCGATAGTAGTTATTTGTTTGAGATTTATCCAATTGCTGAACGTGGCCGTAATAATGAGTTTTTGGAATTGGTGATTCGTTCCGGAAAATTCAATTTTAATACATCCAACAGCGAAGGCTCTGCTGTCACTTCCTTAAAGGAGTTTCAAAAAATATTAAAATCCACGGAGAGTTCATTTTTGGAGTTTATACCTGCTCCTACCAATGATCGAATCGGTTCTTATGCTCTTTACATTACTTCGGATAACTATCGCTTAATCCGCTTGTGTTCTATGCAAAGAATCGACTCACTGGATACAGAATTGTCTGAGGCGATGCGCCTCAACGATGCCCGAAAGTATGAGGCGGCAGGTTTTGCATTATACAATGAATTGATTCATAAAACAGTTGGTGCCTTACCCGGTAAGCTGATAATTTCAACCACAGGAAGTCTGTCGTCCATTCCTTTTGAAGCACTTCCGGTTTCACTTTCAATTACTGGGATACAGGATTTTCGTCGTCTCGACTACATGATGAAATACGTTGAGGTAGGTTACGCCCTTAGTGCAACGATCCTGCGTCAGCAAGTAAACCGTAGAACAACCACCACCAGTGGCATTGTTGCTTTCTCTCCGTGTTTTTCACAGTTGTCCAATTTGCCGTTTTCCGCAAACTTAGTTCAATCGCTCTCCGAAGTATGGAAGGGAAGTTTTTATGAGGGCTCTTCGGCTTCTAAAAAAAAGTTTCTACAAGTCGCCGATCAGGCTGTTGTATTACACGTAGCGACTCATGCCGACGCGAATAAGATGTTTCCTGAGCTTTCTCCACTTTATTTTGCTGGTAACGTCGATGACAGTTTGTTGCTAGGGGAGTTGTATGGAATAAAACTTCCAAACGAACTTACTGTTGTGTCAGCCTGCGAATCAGCGCAAGGACGAATGGAATATGCCGAAGGATTGAAGAGTTTTTCCCGGGCCTTTGCTTATGCAGGGAGCAAAAGTACCATCAGCACGTTATGGAAAGTGGATGATCGAACAACAGCAGAGGTGTTACTACGTTTCTATGGCTATCTGGGACAGGGGCAGGAGAAGAGCGCCTCGTTGCGTATGGCAAAACTGGATTACTTGAAACAGTGTCGTACTTCCGAATCGTCTAATCCTTTTTATTGGAGCGGCTTAATATTGACCGGCGATCCATCACCAATCCGGCTGGAAAAGAAAACGGCTTGGTGGAAGTGGTACGCCGTGTCAGCTACACTGATTGTCTTGTTCGCTGTTGTTTTTTACCAGTTGCGGAAGAAGTAATTCATTCGGCAGGCCTCGGTTCTTAGTCAGTAGTCTGTTAACCGACCGACCATCGACTACCGACCACCGACCATCGACTACCGACCATCGACCACCGACCACCGACCACCGACCATCGACCACCGACCATCGACCATCGACCACCGACCATCGACCAACTCACTTCTTCCGTAATTCGAAATTCTGACCGAGATAGACCCGTCGAACCTGCTCATCAGCTGCCAGCTCTTCGGCGGTGCCAGCTTTGAGTATCCGTCCTTCAAAAAGCAAATACGCTCGATCGGTGATCGTCAAGGTTTCGTGAACGTTGTGGTCGGTAATTAAAACACCAATGTTGCGATCTTTCAAGTGAGCAACAATCCCTTGTATGTCCTCTACGGCAATTGGATCTACACCGGCAAAAGGTTCGTCCAGTAGGATGAATTTCGGATCTACAGCCAGTGCACGGGCAATTTCAGTGCGTCGTCTTTCTCCACCGGAAAGTAAATCGCCACGGTTGGTTCGGATACGTTGAAGGCCGAATTCGTCCAATAACGATTCGAGTTTTTTGGTTTGTTCACCAGCAGTTAGATTGGTCATCTCCAACACGGCCTTGATATTGTCTTCGACACTTAGCTTTCTGAATACAGATGCTTCTTGCGCCAAATAACCAATTCCTTGCTGTGCACGTTTGTACATCGGTAACAAGGTAATATCCGTATCGTTGAGATAGATTTTCCCTTCGTTAGGCTTAATGAGTCCAACCGTCATGTAAAAAGTAGTCGTCTTGCCGGCTCCATTCGGTCCAAGCAATCCGACAATCTCTCCTTGCCCTACCTGGATGGAGACGTGGTCCACAACGGTTCGGCTTTTATACCGTTTGACGAGTTGTTCTGCGCGCAGGATCATGTTGGGGTAAAGATAAGCAATCGTAAATGAATCAGCTCTTGCTCAGAAGGATACCTTGGCGGAAACGAAAATAGCGGTACGGGTAGCTCCGGGGTTATCCAAGTAGGTGAGTCGCCAAATGTTGTCGATACGGAAGACTTTAAAAATGTTTTCAATACCAATGCCCGCTTCGACATAGGGCTTTTGTAACGAGAAGAACGCATCCGGATTGGAAAGTATCTCTTTATTCGCTTCAGAGAGATGGCCAGTCACCGCACTCAGGCTCGCCACTTCCCGCCACTTTAATTTGCGTAATGCCGGTATGCGGTCGAGGAATAAGCCGCCAAAGTGATGCTCTGCTTTGAAACTCACATATTCGTTACTGACGAATTCGTAAAAGTTCATCAGGTTGAACGCGTATTTATCGTAAACAAATGTGTTGTTGCCCGGTTGAATAAATAATAACGGATACGGAAGTACTTGCCATGTTTTACCTGCTTCAATCGAATAATTGAATAGTCCGAAGTTACCTGGATAGAGGTAGTCATCAATTCGGAATCGGATTTTATTATAATTAAATCCACCGTTGATCAGATTGATTCCCCGCGAATACATCACGTGAAAAATGGGCCAATTGGTTCCGAGGGAAATTCGGTCGACTTCTCCTTCTACGTAACGTTCATGGTGAGCATAACGGACATAGACGTTTAATTCACTGTTAATGATTTGGCTCGAAGAATCTGTCTTGGTGTCATTGGTATAGTAGGTATAGTCAAGTGTTCCCAGCGGATTATATTCACTGTGACTTACTGTAAAGCGTGTCGACAGCCCTTGCATCCATTCATGGTCCAAGTATACTTTCCCTTGTATGATCGAATTCAGCCGGTTGGCGGGTGAGCGACGAAAGATCGAAGCGAAGAAGTTATCGTCGGCAAATGCATTTGGACTTTTCCCCAGCTGTTCGACGTCGCGTTTGAATTCGGCACCTACCAAAGAACGCGGATCTTTGCTAAGAAAATAGCGGGCTGTTGCGCCAAATTTGAACTTGTCATCCTTGGTTCCGTAAGCCGTATATCCACTCAATATTAAACGTGTGCTGAATTTGTTGCTGGTCTGACCGCCGACCCGAAGTCGGATTCCTTCAACTTGATTGCCACTCAGGAAGGTAAATATTGGCCCAATCTCAAACAGACCTACTTCTTTGTATCCAGTGGCCGCCAGATACACCAGGTTCGTCCAGGTCTTGTAGGCTGGTACGGTCTGGATGGTATCAATCATTTTATAAATATTCTGCTCGCGGTCGGCCAATGTCTCGCCCCGCGTGGAATCCCAAAAGGCGGCTCCCTTGGTGTACGCATCTTCTTTCAGAATAACTTCATTGCCATCTCTGAAAAACGATTCGTCCTTCGGTTGGTCCAATTCAAAGTTTCGGTAGAAAGTAGTTTTTCGACCGATGAATCCGGTGGTCTCCTTTGACTTTGTTTCAGTAGGAGCAAGATTTACTACCAGAACTTCTTTGGTAAGCATCCATTGACGGTCTAATACATAGTCGTAATCCTGGACAAATGCGAGATCTTCGATGAAGTTGATGTTTGCATCGCCCGTGATATGCATGTTGACTTTACGTATGGCGAAGGTGGTATCGTGTACCCAAAAATCTCCTGCAAACGTGAGCTCCTGCTTACGACGAGGATGGAAGGTAATTTTGTAACACCATTTGTCATTTAAATACATACTGTCTACCAGCATGTATTTATAATACGCCTGTGCTACTCCTGAAATGGGGCTAACGAATCCTTTTGAAAATAAATAAATGTAGGGGTCGTAAATATTGATGTTCGAGTAAAGGTCTCCAAGGTACTGTGAAACAGTTTTATTCTCAACGCCGGAGATTTTACTGGCTTTGACAATTTCTTTTTTTAGAATTGGATTCTTTCGGTAATAGACGTCCGATACGCTTTCTGTGAGAAATACAGGTAAGAATGGAAGTTGATTGGAACCGCTGGAGTCAATATAATCGAAAACGAATTTAAATGGTTTGAATAAACGCCGCTTGGTGAACTTCTCCGTGACTTTGTTAATGTCGAATTCGATTTTGTTGTACGCTTCGTAGTTGTAGGCCTGAAGTCGATCACGATCGTTGTTCGGTTTGTTGTCCAACACTTTTTTCAACAGGATGATAGCCGGATTCTCTCCCGCGTTAATGGTTACTTCGGGTAAATCAAATTTATTGACACGCATGGCGATGTCTATGGTCTGCGTCTGACCACGTTTTACTTTTACGCTTGCAGGCAGATAGCCGATAAACGTCGCCTTTAGGCTGTCCACCATCAGGTTGGTTTCTATGGAGTAATTGCCATTGATGTCGGCATTCTTTCCGACGGTGGTTCCTGTGAATAAAAGCGTGGCAAAGGAAATCGGTTCGCCCGTCAGTGGATCGTACACGCGTCCGCTGACCTTCGTAACCTGAGAAAAGACATTATTGGCCATTAATAGCCATAGCATCAATCCGAATAAAAGTTTTTTTTCAGGGCTCTTTGTCATTCACGCAAAAATATAGACAAATTGATTGCTGCATTGTTATGACTTGAGGCAGTAATCAACAATAGCGTGAAGAGAATAATGGAGAAAAACGGGATGCATCAAGCGGCTTTGTGTCGGTTGACATAGGCGCTTACATAGATAGAAATTTCGTAGAGGATGTAAAGTGGAATAGAAACCAGCAAAAGCGTGGTGGCATCTGAAGTAGGAGTGATGATGGCAGCTACAACCAGAATAACAACAACGGCATGTCGTCGGTATTCCCGCATGAAGGATGCGGTCAGCATGCCAATCTTTGTTAGGAAATACACCACCACCGGAAGTTCAAATACGAGGCCAGTTAGCAATGTCATGGTCGAAACGGTCGAAATAAAGGAGTCTAGTGAAATCATATTTTGAACTTGCGCGCTCACCTGATACGTGCCCAGGAAATTCACCGTCATTGGCGTAATGATATAATATCCAAAAGCAATACCTGTCAGGAAGAGGAACGAGATGTAAAATACAATTCCACGAGCATATTGTTGTTCGTTCTTGTGAAGTGCTGGTTTGACAAATCGCCATAATTCCCAAACGAGATAGGGGAAGCCGGTAATCAAACCTGCCAAAAAAGCCAGCCACATGTGGGTCGTAAACTGTGCGGAAATATCTGTAGCAATTAACGTGAATGGAATTGCTTGTACGCAGAGGTCGTCGCCCATGTTTAGCTTTTCGGAAAGCAAACACAGTGCACGATAGGTGGGGAAGCTTGGATCCTTGGGTGCCAGCAGGATGCCATCGAACAATAGTTCTTTCATGAAGAACCAAACCAACGAAAGTACCACAATCACGATAGCCGATCGCATCAAGTGCCATCGTAATGCTTCGAGGTGGTCCAGAAACGACATGTCGCCGTTGGTTCCCTTGGTTCGGTCAAAGAGTGCCATTTTCGCCCACAAAGATAATGGAAGGAATGACGTACTGAAGTCTATCTGAAATACAATCACCGATTAATCGAGAGTGGTTCAGAACGAAAAAAGTCATTGGCCTAGATAATGCCTTCGCGAACAAGGTCGTGTAGGTGAATCATGCCTACGTATTTGCCTTTTTCAGTGATGATGAGCTGTGAAATATTATGTTCCCTCATGAGCAAAAGGGCATCCACCGCCATGGTGTCTTTATCCATGGATTTTGGTGCTGGGCTCATTACATCTCGCGCTGTCAGGCCGTCGATAACCTTTCGGTTGAGTAACATACGGCGCAAATCTCCATCAGTGATGATTCCGCACAGTTCGCCTCGTTCTACGACGGCTGCTGCCCCAAGTCGGTTAGAAGTAATTTCGACAATGACTTTGCGGACATCGGTGGAGGGCGAGACGTGTGGGGCTGGATTGCCCGGATAAACATCCTTTACTTTTAAATACAGTTTTTTTCCCAATGCGCCACCTGGGTGAAATTTGGCAAAATCTTTACTTGAAAATCCACGAGCATCCAATAAGCAAACGGCCAACGCATCACCCATGGCTAATTGAGCGGTGGAACTGCTGGTAGGAGCCAGGTTGTTTGGACAGGCTTCTTTCTCTACCCAGGTGTTAAGCACAAGATCAGCATGTTTGGCCAGGTAGGAGGTAGTGTTTCCAGTCATTGCCACCAATTGATTACCCCAGGCATGCAATAACGGGACTAATACTTTTACTTCCGGCGTATCACCGCTTTTGGAAATGCAGATAATCAGATCCTGTCGCTGAATGATTCCCAAATCACCATGAATAGCATCAGCAGCATGCATAAAAATAGAAGGGGTGCCCGTTGAATTAAGCGTAGCGACCATCTTCTGAGCGATGATGGCACTTTTGCCTACGCCTGTAACCACGACACGCCCTTTCGAGGCAAGTATCCATTCAACACAACGTGTAAAGTCGTCATTGATGTAATCGATTAATTTACGGATGGAGGCTGCTTCCGTTTCCAGCGTTTCTATCGCCAAGCGTTTGATCTTGTCTGCTTTTTTCACCCGTCTGTTGCGTTAATTAAAATCTTACTCTAAAAGTTGTTTTATTCGCGCAAAATTATTTAATTTTAAAGCAGTAAACACAGGTTTTTTTCAATAGGCCATATAAAGTAATCTGAAAATCAATTAGTTGTAATGTTAGTGGAGGAAACGGCTCTGAGCGGCCAACTTAAGAAGTATTTTGGCTTTGATAAGTTTAAGGGGGATCAAGAGGCTATTGTCAGTAATGTGCTTTCGGGAAATGACACCTTTGTGATCATGCCCACCGGCGGAGGCAAGTCGATTTGTTATCAATTGCCTTCCATGATTATGGAAGGAACTGCCATAGTTGTTTCGCCCTTGATTGCCCTGATGAAAAATCAGGTTGATTCTATGCGTGGGTTCAGTAACGAAGACGGCATAGCCCACTTTCTCAATTCTTCACTCAATAAATCGGAAATGGCTGCCGTGCGCAACGATGTGCGAAGCGGTAAGACAAAACTTCTATACGTAGCGCCTGAGTCGCTCACCAAGGAGGAAAACGTTGAATTCCTTCGCTCTGTGCCGATTTCTTTTTTCGCGATTGATGAAGCTCATTGTATTTCGGAATGGGGGCATGATTTCCGTCCGGAATACCGTCGACTTCGTCCGATTATCGATGCGATTGGTAAGGTTCCTGTCATCGCATTGACCGCCACAGCGACGCCTAAGGTTCAGTTGGATATTCAAAAGAATCTAGGTATGATGGAGGCCACAGTTTTTAAGGCTTCTTTTAATCGGGCGAATCTTTATTACGAAGTGCGTCCCAAAAATGACGTCGCACGCGAGATCATTAAGTTCGTCCGTCAACATCCAGGTAAATCAGGCATTATCTATTGTCTAAGTAGAAAGAAAGTGGAGGAAATTGCCCTGACCCTTTCTACCAACGGTATTCGGGCATTGCCGTATCACGCCGGATTGGATGCTCAGGTGCGTGCTGATACCCAGGATAAATTTTTGATGGAAGAAATAGATGTCATCGTAGCAACAATTGCTTTTGGCATGGGTATCGATAAGCCGGATGTTCGCTTCGTCATACACCACGATATTCCTAAAAGTCTCGAAGGATATTACCAGGAAACTGGTCGCGCCGGTCGCGATGGCCGGGAAGGTAAATGCGTTACTTTTTATAGCTACAAGGACATTGAGAAGTTGGAGAAGTTCATGAAAGGGAAGCCCGTCGCCGAACAGGAGGTGGGTAAGCAGTTGCTATTGGAAACGGTTGGCTTCGCTGAAACCTGTGTTTGTCGCCGAAAGGTCATCCTGAACTATTTCGGAGAAGTCTACCAGCAGGAAGATTGCGCGAACTGCGATAATTGCATTCATCCGAAAAAGAGTTTCGATGGTCGGGAAGAAGTCTCTACCGTACTTGAAACAATCAAGAACGTTAAAGAGAAGTTTGCGATGGATCACATTGTGAATGTGATTACCGGAAAGCACGAGAACAATGTCAAGTTGCACGGTCACGATAACTTGGAAGTGTTTGGCGAAGGTTCTGATCGTGATCAACGTTTTTGGACCGCCGTCATTCGTCAGTCGCTTCTCGCAGGACTTCTGTCAAAGGATATTGAGACCTACGGCACCCTGAAGCTGACAGAAAAAGGGAAAGGCTTTCTCAAGCTGCCAACTGTGATTCACATTATTGAAGACAATGATTATTCCAATACTGAATCTGACGATGAGAGTGATTTTTCAGGAGGTGTAGCAGCCGATCCCGAGTTGTTTGCGCAGTTAAAAGAGTTACGTAAAAAAATCGCTAAGCAACGGAATGTGCCGCCATTCGTGGTATTCCAGGATCCTTCTTTGGAAGAAATGGCCATTCAATATCCAATCACTCTGGATGAGTTGAAAAATGTGGCTGGAGTAGGAGCCGGAAAGGCAGTAAAGTATGGTGCGCCTTTCGTGAGTCTGATTGAAAAGTATGTCGAGGAGCACGATATTGAACGTCCGATGGATTTAGTCGTGAAATCCGTTGTGAACAAAAGCGCACTAAAGGTGTACTTGATTCAGAATACGGATCGAAAAATCTCCTTGGATGATATCGCTAAAGCCAAAGGACTGCCACTTAAAGATATTGTGACCGAGTTGGAAACCATTGTTTCATCTGGAACCCGACTGGATATCAATTACTACATCAATGAAGTCATTGACGCTGATCGCCAACAGGACTTCTTCGATTATTTCAAGTCGGCAGAAACCGATTCTCCTGATGCTGCACTTTCGGAATTGGGTGAGAACGAATATTCTTCCATTGATGTACGCCTGCTGCGCATCAAGTTCCTTTCGGAATTGGGCAACTAGAAATATTCAGATATTTTCCTGACACTAAGAATCAAGGGACGATAGTTCTCTCTTTTTAGTAAATAGAGAAAAGTAATACATCAGCCCGCGTCTATCGAACAAGGGTAACGTGTCCGATGTAGGAATGGGCCAAACCACTCGGGTCATTACAACGGATGATATACTCATATACGTCGTTTTGACAAGGCGTACCCTCGTTGCCAACTTTCCCATTCCAAGGGTTTTCAGGACTAGTGGAATGGAAAATCTGCAACCCCCAACGATCAATGATGTACATGTTGAAATTTGAAATACCGATACCAAAAGGTTTGAAGCTGTCGTTGATGCCGTCGCCATTTGGTGAGAATGCATTTGGAGTATAAATGGCAAAACCCTCTTCAATGCGTACTGTACTGTAAATAGTATCGGTGCATCCTGCTGGATTCGTTACGATCAATTGGATGTCATAATTTCCTGGTGCGGTATACTGGTGGGAAGGATTTTCCGTCGAATCAATTGGGGATCCATCCCCGAAATTCCACGCGTATGAAGTAGCAAACGAACTGTTGTTCGAGAATGTAATTGCTGGTTCAAGCACTGTCAGTTCAGTAGAAGATTGTGTGTAATCGGCAATCGGCATGGCATAGACCTGAACTAAATTCGGAATAACCACCGCGTCTGCACATCCATTGGGAGTCGTTACATGGAGGGATACACTGTAAGTGCCAGGAAGTGTGTAGATGTGCACGGGGTCAGTGATGTTACTGCCTTGCTGATCTCCAAAGTCCCAGGAATAGTTGGATCCACCAGTACTACTGCTTAGGTCGTTGAAGTTTACAGTCACTGGAGCACAACCAATCATGGAGGTTGGGGTGAAAGCTACACTTGGAATTTGTTCGACCTGAATGAAAACTTGGTCAGTCACCGGTTGGCCACAACCATCCGTGACTGTGACTGTGTAATAAGTGTCTTGGGTAGGTGTAACCACAGCGTTCGATCCGATAATTGTTCCGTTGTTCCAGGAATAGCTATAGACACCATCACCACCGCTTGCCAGAGCAGAAATAGTGGCAATGGTTCCAGCGCAAACAATTCCATTTCCACTGGCAGTGACTTCAAGCGGCGACAACACATTCACTGGAATAATCTGCCCGATGGTGGTGCATCCGTTGGCGTCCGTTACATCAACGGAGAACACGGTAGAATTACCTGGTGCTACAGTAATGACGGAATCGGTACTGCCCGTACTCCAGTAGTAATGATAAGGAGGTGTTCCGCCCGCCGCTTGGGAAGCGAGATTAGCAGACGAGGCATTGCAGAGTGTTAAGGCACCACTGGCAGATAACGTCAGCGGACTTGGTGATTGAATGACTGCGATCTGATTGTAAGAACATCCGGATGCATCCGTAACAGTTACCTGATAGGTTCCGCTGGTTAATCCGTTGGCAGTATTACTGGTGGATATAGTTCCTGTCCATTGATAGGAATAGGGTGGAGTGCCACCGCTCGTAGAAATTGTAGCACTTCCATTGGATCCTGCTGCACATGACACGGGTACAGTGGTGACATTCCCCACTAAATTGGAATTAGCATTCACGATAGCGGTAGCGGTTTCAGCGCATCCGTTTGCATCTGTAACCAATAACGTATAGGCGCCTTGAGGTAATCCGGCAGCCTGTGAACCGATACCCCCTGAAGGACTCCATTGATATTGATACGGCGCAAGTCCGCCTGAGACGTTAGCAGATGCTGTTCCATCTGTGCCTCCGTTGCAAGCAGCTGGTGTGGTTGTCGTGCTAATTGACAATGGAAGAGGTTCAAGGATAGGTACGATCAAATTTGTTACGCAGCCGCTGGCATCGGTAATACTTACGGTGTAGTTACCTGACAACAATCCGGTAGCATTTGAACTTGTACCTCCTAATGGCGACCAAGAGTAGGAGTAAGGGGCAGTTCCTCCGCTGACGGATATGATGGCGCTGCCATCAGATCCTCCTGAACATTGCACATCCACCACTTGTTGAATCAATGCACTTGCGCCTCCATTGCTGGTTACTATAGCGGCGGTGCTGCTCGTACAGCCAGCTGCATCAGTTACCGTAACGGTATAGTTGCCGCTTGCTAATCCGGTAGCGGTGGAAAGGTTGCCACCCACCGGAGACCAGCTGTACAAATAGCTACCAGTGCCACCACTCGCCTGCACATCTGCAGTTCCATTGTTAGTGCCACAAGAAGCAGCCGTTGTAGACGTGATTAGTGCGATAGCAGTAGGCTCTTGAATGGTTACAGCAAGGAACGTACTACAACCTGTTGCATCTAAGATACTAACCGTGTAATTTCCGCTGGAAAGACCGTTAGCAGTTAGTCCATTTCCACCTGAGGGTGACCAGGAATAATTGAACGGCCCTGTACCGCCCTGAACTTGAATGGTGGCGCTTCCGTCGGAACCGCCATGACAACTTACAGCGGTGGTGCTCGCAAGACTTACCGTTGGGGACCCGATGTTATTGATAGTGGTAGTGGCAGTAGAAATACAACCAGAAAGATCGGTTACAGTTACAGTATAGTTTCCAGCCGGAAGTGGGCTCGTAGTCGTAGCATTTCCTCCACCATTTGACCACGAATAGGTGTAGGGCGAAGAACCTCCGGATGCAGTAGCGTTTGCACTTCCATTAGAGCTTCCGCAGGATGCTGGTTGGGTAGTAGTGACAATCTGTATGGCTAGGGGCTCAGTGACGGTTTGTAGTTGAGTTGCCACACAACCGGCTTGGTCCGTGACGGCCACCGTGTAATTTCCTGCTGATAGTCCGGTCGCTGTAGCAGTCGTTGCGCCTCCGGGACTCCAGGAGTATGTAAATCCACCTGTTCCGCCAGATAGGATGTTCACAGTGACTGTTCCATCGGATCCACCGTAGCATGCAGCAGCAGTAGCAGAGCTGCTTAGCAGGATCTCATCAGGTCCTAAAATAGAAATGCTAGAAGAGGCGATGCAGCCTAAGGCGTCCGTTACTGTCACATCGTAGGTGCCAGGCGCTAGTCCTGTAGCTTGTTGACCAGTAGCTCCTCCGGGAGTCCATAGGTAACTAAGCGCACCAGTCCCGCCCGACGTTAGGGAGACGTTTGCAGACCCATTACTTCCTCCGTAACATGATACATCGGTACTGGTCGCCAATGCAACCATTGGTGCTGGTTCTGAAATGGTAATCACATCAGTGGTGATACAGCCATTGTTATCAATAGCAGTGACTGTATAGTTTCCTGCAGGTAGATTGGTTGCCGTGGCAGCGGTGCCGCCGGAAGGCGACCAGCTGTAGCTGGAAATCGTGGCAGTGGTAGAAGTTGTAGCAGCGCCATCATTGCCTCCGTTACACGATACGTTATTGATTAAACTGGCAGTAATGACGGGTCCATTAAGATTTGATACGTTAACATTCGTTGAAGTAATACATCCATTGATATCAGTTACTGTGACTGTGTAGGATCCAGCATTCAAGTTGTTGGCAGTAGCCGATGTCCCCCCAGCCGGTGACCAGGAATAACTGGCAGCAGTTCCATTTAGTAAATTTACAGTGGCGCTGCCATTACTACTTCCACATGCTGCAGGAGTGGAAGTTGTAGAAAGTGATAATGCGGTAGGTTGGTTGATGACTACATTCTGCGTCGCCACACAGCCGCTTGCATCGGTTACTGTTACTGCATAGTTCCCGGCTGAAAGTCCTGTTGCTGTTTGACCATTACCTCCTGCTGGGCTCCAGGAATAAATGTAAGCGCCTGTTCCGCCTATGACTGATGCATTGGCCGAGCCGTCAAGTAATCCATTGCAAGTCACAGCTGTAATTGAAGTGGTGATTTGTAGAGAACTTGGCTCAGTAATGGTGGTAGTAGTATTGGCTATGCAACCTGAAGCGTCGGTAGCTGAGACTGTATAGTTGCCAGCACTTAGATTACTGGCCGTAGACCCAGTAGCTCCTCCAGGTGCCCATAAATAAGTGATTGTTCCATTTCCTCCGGTTGTAGTGGTTGCCTGTGCAGATCCGTCCGATCCATTGTTGCAAGAGACGTTAACAGAGGTAGCGGAAATACTAAATGCGATGGGTTCCGTGATTGTAATTACATCGGTAGCGATACAACCACTTGCATCGGTAACTGTAATGGAGTAGGTGCCGGCCGGCAGATTAGTAGCGGTTGCCGCACTTCCGCCGGAAGGAGACCACACATAGGTTGCAATCGGACTGCCGCCAGGAGTTGCGTTAACAGTTGCGCTACCATCTGATCCTCCAAAGCAGGATACGTTTGAGTTTAAAGTGGTAAATATCGTAGGGCTGCCGACGTTGGAAACACTCGCAGCCGCTGTTGCTGTACAACCCGCCGCGTCAATGGCGGTAAGCGTATAGGGACCAGCTGGCAATCCGTTGACAGTAGCAGTGGTTGCTCCACCAGGCGACCACAAATAACTGACGGCGCCTTGAGCATTGGATATTACTGCGGTTACACTTCCATTGGCACTTCCGCACAAGGCATCGGTTGTGCTGGTAGCAATTGATAATGCTGGAGGCTCTGTAATGGTAGAAGTGGATGATAGGGTGCAACCGTTATCGTCAGTGACAAGTACGGTGTAGTTTCCAGCAGGCAGTCCACTTGCGCTGGAGCCACTACTTACTGCCGGTGACCAATTATAGGAAGCATAGGGTAGCGTTCCGCCGCTGATCGATGCGTTAATGGCGCCGTTCGTACCTCCATTGCAAGTTACATTGTCTATGGTACTGCTAATAGTCAATGGGTTTGGATCACTGATGGAGGTAGATGCGTTGATAATACAGCCGTTGTTGTCGGTCACGGTGGCGTTATAAGTGCCAGCTGTCAAATTGTTGACTTGTGCACTGGTTGCTCCACCGGGACTCCAAAGCACACTGTATGGGCTACTTCCTCCACTTGCAATTATTGTCGCACTTCCCGTTGCACCACCATAGCACAATACGGCTGTATTCGTTGCAGTTGCAGCCAGTATCGCAGGTTCTGAAATGGTAGTGGTACTTGAATTGGTACATCCCTGAGCATCAGTGACGGTTACCGTATAATTTCCTGCTGTAAGTCCTGTAGCGGTAGAGCTGCTCCCTCCCGCAGGGGTCCAACTGTAGGTGAAAGGAGTGTTATTTCCACTTAAAATATTGGCACTCGCTGAACCACTAGCTCCTCCGTTGCAAAGTACGTTTGAAATAGTAGTGGCTGATGTAGTAGGCCCAGGAAGGTTTGATACCGTTGTGCTGGAATTGGTAGTACAGCCATTTGCATCGGTGATCGTAGCAGTGTAATTGGCAGCGGCTAGTCCTGTAAGATTATTTTGTGTGCTTCCGCCTGGCGACCAGCTGATCGAATAAGGACCATTCCCGCCTGTAATAGCGGTGTTGATACTTCCATTGGCGTTGCTGCAGGTGGAGGGTGAAGGAGTAAGTGTTGCAGCCAATAAAGCAGGTTCAGTGATGATAGTGGAGGCAGTTACTGAACAACCAGCAGCATCCGTCACCACTACATTGTAATTACCTGCTGGAAGTGATGTTGGGGAATTAGAAGTAGAGCCGCCGGGTGTCCATACATAAGTATAACTAGTTGTACCTCCTGTTGGGATTACTTGGGCAGTACCTGTGGCAGCTCCGTTGCAGAGAACATTCGTGGATGTTGCTGAAGCAGTGAGTAAAGTTGGTTCAGTGATGATGATTGTATTAATCAGGTCGCAGCCAGCAGGGTCTGTAATGGTCACGGTATAAGATCCTGCAGTCAGATTGTTGGCCTGTGGTCCGTTGCCACCGCTAGGAGACCAGGCATACGTGAATGGACCGGTTCCGGCAGTTACGTTGACACTGGCTGATCCGGTTGCTTCTCCGTTGCACGCTACGTTTGAAAGTACGTTTGAGGTAGCTGCCAGGGGGGAAGTGTTGCTGATGTTTGTAGCGATAGATTGCGTGCATCCATTTGCGTCAGTAATTGTGACACTGTAGGATCCCGCATTTAGACCACTGACCGATGCGCTGTTACCTATGTTAGGCGTCCAGGTATAGGTTAAGGATCCTACTGCCCCTGAACCAGTGTTTTGGGCAAGGGTAATTGAGCCATTCGCAGTCCCGCAAAGTGCATTTACCGCAGTAGCCGTAAATGAAATTGCAGCGGGTTCGGTAAGAGTAGTATTGGAAGTAACGCTACAACCATTTGCATCGGTCATGGTGACAGAGTAGTTGCCTGCGGTCAATCCTGTTGCAATAGAATCCGTACCACCTGAACTCCAAGAATAGGTGTACGGTCGAACGCCTCCACTGGCAGAAGCAATTGCAGCTCCTGTTGCTTGTCCATTACAAATGATTGCTGCCGTAACGTTGGCTGAAAGTGCAACAGGTGCAGGTTCAGTAACGGATATGGTAAGCGATGTTGTACATCCTGCACCATCTGTTGCTGTTACGGAATAACTACCGGCGGTTAGATTGCTTGCCGTCGAGTTGGTGCCTCCTCCGCCTGACCATTGATAGGTAATTGGATTTGTGCCAGTAGCACTGACTGTGGCGGATCCGGTTGCATCACCCGAACAAAGCACGTCGGTGGTTAGTCCAGCGGAAAGGATAATTGGATTTGATGGTGCAAGTGCAGTGCTTGCAGTATCGGTACAGCCATTCCCATCTGTGACGATTACAGAATAATTACCCGCTGCGATATTTGTTAAGGCTGCTTGTGTAGTACCACCCGGTGACCAGGAAAAAGTATAGGAAGGATTTGGAGTTCCGCCTCCTGCGGTTACAGTCGCACTTCCATTAGCATTACCGCACGTAGGAGGTACCGTGGCAATGGTAGCTGTGACAGGTGCTGGGGCCGTAATACTAGCCTGAGCAGTAGCGGTACATCCTAACGCATCGGTCACGGTTACCGTATAGGTGCCGGGAGCAAGGTTGGTAGGAGAGGGTCCGTTACCTCCAGATGGTGACCATGAATAGGCAGCGATAGGACTGGTTCCACCTGAACCGATTGCAGTGGCCGTTCCGTCATTACTGGTGTTGCAAGTAAGGTTGGTAAATGTGCTAATGACTGCTGTCACAACAGTCGGTGAGGTAATGGTCGTGCTTACAAGTCCAGTGCAGCCATTGATGTCTGTAATGGTCACAGTGTAATTTCCAGCGGTAAGGTTACTGGCAGTAGCTGCAGTGCCTCCGCCGTTGTTCCACACATAGTTATAACCTGCTGTACCTCCGGTAGGAGTCACGGTGGCTGATCCTGTAGCGGTCCCTGAGCAGGTCACAGCAGTTGGTATAATACTGCCAGTAACCGCAGCAGGCTCTGAGATGGTGACGGTGGTGATTGTGTTACATCCTGCCGCATCCGTTACGGTAACGGAATAGTTGCCAGCAGAAAGACCACTGGCAGTTGGTGTAGTTGCACCTCCGGGCGACCATGCATAGGAATAAGTTGGTTGACCGCCGGTGGCTGTTACAGTGGCGTATCCGGTAGCGCTTCCATGGCAAAGGACATCGGAGAAGGATGAAATACTGGCGGTGGCGGCATTGGTGTTTCCAACAGAAATGTTTGCGACAACTGTACATCCTCGGCTATCCGTGATGTTCACGGTGTAAGCTCCTCCAGGAAGTCCGGCGGCAGTAGTTCCAGTTCCTCCTGCAGGTGACCATGCGTAGGTATAGTTAGGTGTGCCTCCGCTAACATTGGTGATACTTGCGGTGCCATTGCTTGCACCACAAGTAGCTGGAGTATTGGTGGAAGAATAAGTGATGGGCGTTGGCGCTGTAATGGTAACGGAATAGGAGGCGGTGCATCCTCGTGAGTCAGTGGCAGTGACAGTGTAGTTTCCTGCTGCCAGGTTATTTGCTGTAGCCGCTGTGCCACCGCTCGGAGTCCAGCTATAGTTATAGCTTGGGTTGGTACCTGGTGTTCCGCCGCTTGCAGAAGCGGTAGCACTACCGTTCGCTCCGCCATTGCAGGATACATTGGTGGTTGTGGCAGTAGGTGTTATCACGGTAGGTGCGGTCAGTGTTATAGAGGCTGTCGATGTGCATCCTGCTGAATCGGTCACAGTAATGTTATAGGTTCCTGCAGCTAGATTATTTAAACTAGTACTGGTACTTCCTGTAGGGTTCCATAGGTAGGAATATGGCATTGTGCCACCACTGGCTAATATGGAGGCACTGCCGTTTGCAGATCCGTTGCAGGTTGGATCGGAGCTGAAATTAAATAAGGCTGAAACTGGTGTTGGTGCTGTGATAGCGTATGTACTCACTGAAGTACAACCTCGCGCATCCGTAACCGTAACGGAATAGTTGCCTGAGCCCAAATTTGATAAGAGACTGTTATTGCCTAATCCGCCTGACCAGGAGTAATTGTAAGGTGCGGTTCCTCCAGTGCTGCTCAAACTAATGGAACCGTTTGTACTGTTGGAGCATGTAGGTCGTATGATGGTTCCTGTGACAGTTGGCGAGGTTCCAACTGTAACTGCTAGGGTGGTGGTATTCG
Source organism: Candidatus Pollutiaquabacter sp. (assembly GCA_947465495.1). GTDB lineage: Bacteria > Bacteroidota > Bacteroidia > AKYH767-A > 2013-40CM-41-45 > Pollutiaquabacter. Next base: position 74,965 of record CANIAS010000005.1, read on the forward strand.
CACATTGCCCGGCTGTTGGTGTAAAAGTATAGGTTTGGGAAATTGAACTGCTTACAGTAGCAGGGCTCCAAGTGCCATTGATTCCGTTGGTTGAACTTGTTGGCAGTGTGGGTGGAGTTGCACCGGAGCAAATTGGTCCAATAGCATTAAAGGTGGGTGTAATTGGCTGGGTGACAATAATTGGAATGGTAGCCGTTGCTGTGCAGCCACACGAGTTGGTGGCTGTCAAAGTATAGGTTGTAGATGACGCTGGACAAGCTGTAGGTGTAAGAGTGTTAGTAGCAGAAAGTCCAGCAGTAGGCGTCCAGGTATAGGTGGGTGGTAGGTTTTGGTGTGAAAGTGTAATTGACCAATTTGATATAGATCCAACATCGCCTGCAGCATCGTCAGCTACCCATAGGCACCAAGAACCATTCATAGTTACACCATTGAAACTACTAAAGTCACCACCAGTTCCTTGTGGTGTAAATGATCCTGTAAACGGAGCATTTCCTGCTATCGCACCTGCTGCTGTAGCGGTGAATACAGTGTTGGTATAGTTATCGCCTCCAGCACCATTGTCGCGGCTAAGCAAGTAATAGGTCCCATTAGGAGCTTGCAAGTAGATATCCAGATCAGCCAAATAGGTGTGAGCAATATTTAGAGTTACGGACAGTACATCTCCTGTATTCCAGGCCTGATCACAAACACCAGAGACGGTAATGCATGTCTTTGCCCAATTACCGCCTGCACTTGGCAATGGATTATTCGCGCCAATACCTGCATCTGGAATAGGAGCACATTGGTTGCTTCTAAAGGTAATATTGCCTGCTGTGACCCCTGAATTAATGGTAGCGGAAAGATTGGTACAGGCGCCAACGCAAATCGTGGTAGGCGATGCGGATAGGTTGATAATCGGCGGACCATTATAAATACCGCTAATTGTTGTAGCTCCACAACCGCTAGCATCGGTGACGGAAACGGAATAACTTTGGCCACTTGTCAATCCGGAAATAGTAACTGTTCCGCCTGCTGTTGCAGAGGTTGAGCTCAATGAACCTGAGCCGGTATTTGCGATAGTGTATATGCCATTTAGAAATTGCGGATAACCTCCGTTGATATCAATACTTACTGATCCATTACAAGTAATGCTTGATGTCAAAGAGATTGGATTTAAAAAGGTAATACTGATGGGGTTTCCAATGTCAAAACAACCATCATTATTTTGATCGTGGTTTACAACACCATTACCAAGTATATTTCCGTCGCCATCATCCGCTGTGATGGGAACGAAAATAAGTGTATTGGTCGCTGAGGATGGAGATGGATGCCCGGGTGATGTGGGTAGTGATAGTAAGGATGAACATCCTCCAGAAGAGTTGGAACTATAACCGCTGCTATTTGCAGTTGTGAAATCTTGTCCAGTCCAATAATAGCCAGTCCAATTTGGGTCCAAATCAGGGTCGGGTACAGATGGTCCCGGTGGAATGTATATGGTATAAAACAACTCTGCATCGTCAAAGCCTGGGTCGAACGACGGAGGTAAAACGTAGTCGTTATTGCTTACCAGATTTACGGAACCTCCTTGGCACAATACTACCTGCGTCGAACTTGCGCTTTGAGTAACCGTTCCATTCGTTGCAGTGACTGTGATGGTGCCTGCATTTGCGCCGCAACACTGAGGTTCGTTCACGGTAACAGGGGTAATGATGGGAGCCCCGGCAGCGGAATAAACAGCCGTTACTGTGCAAGTTCCACCATTACCATTGGACGCAGGAAGAGACCAGTTCAGGGGGCTTGTGAACGGAGCATTGATGGTTACACTTCCTCCACAAGAACTAGTAATGGTTAAAGTTCCAGAGGTCGGCAAGCATCCTGTGGTTAATGATCCTGACATTACATACTGCCCTCCCGTACATGCTCCGGCCACGGCTGTAAGTGTATTGCAACTTGGAGCGGTGTAGGTGGCGGGTAATATGGTTGGTGCTCCAGCAGCGGAAAATACGGCAGTAACAGTACAGTTTTGACCGTTTCCACAAATGTTGGGGATGGAGTAGGAAATGCTGGAAGTAAAAGGTGCATTGATCACCTGACTGCCTCCGCAGGAATTTGTAATAGTCAACGTTCCGCTTGATGGAGGTGCTGGGACTTGCACGGAGCCGGTTAATGAATAGAATCCTCCGGCACAGGCTCCGGGAATGGCGGTGAGTATATTGCAGTTCGTTGTTCCCGCTCCACCTTGTCCGGTATTAGTCTGGCTGAAATTAATAACCCCTGCTTGATTAGAAAAATTCGTAATTAGTACCATGTACCATTGACCAGCTACTGCATTGGGAATAGTCGCAGTTTCAACAGCAGCTGTGGAGTAGCTGCAATCTACAATATTCGAGGCTGAATAGCCGGAACACATGGCTGCCTGAGATGCAAAAGGCCCCCAAAGTACAAAGTCGACATCAATAGGTGTTCCTGCATTGGTTTGCTGGGAAATGTTGAAAATAATGGTGCCATTGCTGGCTACGTTCAAATAATAAAATGCAGGATTAGGAGTTGTTAAACAACATCCGTAGGGGCCGCTTCCTCCAAGTGATGGTACGTTCGTGGAATTGCAATAGTCATAGGATACGCCGGTGCAGAAGGGGTCCGCATTTGCACAAGATGAGTTGTTTACTGTGCTGCAATTGAAACTCCTGGCGCAAATAGAAAAGGTACCATTGTTATCATTTCCAAATTCCCAAAAACGAATGTAAACTGTTGTTCCAGGTGTAAGTCCTGATGCAGAAATCGAGGGCATAAATCCGTTAGAACTACCATCGTCATCGCAGGTTACCAAGGTTAGTGCATTACAAGTTCCGGTATAGAGTGCCATTCCTCCATCGGTTACACCGCCTGTGTTCGAATCGAATATAATCGAGCCGCTATTTGGTACAACCACACTAAACCACACGTCCCCGCCTGAATAATTGGCGCATCCTGGAGCCGGAACTCCTGCGCTTCCAGTTGCATTAAGATTAGTGCTGTTGGTGTAGGTGCAATTTGTTCCTGCTGTGAGCGGAGTCGCATTGCACGGGTCGTCGTTAACTGGAGCTTGTCCAGCTGCAATTGTAATTGAAAGAATTATAAAAGAAAATAAAAGGAGTAGTTGTCTAATCATAGTTGATTCACTTTTTCAGAATTAATGTCTGATCAATGAAGTTGGCAGTTTGATTATTCTTTAAGATGATGTCTTTTAGGGCTGTTGAATTTAATGATACATCTGTCGTAATGAAAACACGATTGACTTTCGTATAGTAAAATGAAATTACTTCGGGAGTCTTGTAAAGGAAGGCAAGTGAAGTACGAGCTGATGTCTCAGAATTGATATTGGCGAAGTCGACAATGTATAAAAGTGCAATGCCATTTAAAATGGAGCTGTTGTGGACTTTGTTGTCATTGATCTTTTGGATAACAGCTGGTTCAAGTTTTCGAAAGTCTGTTTTTGAATAAACAGTTTGCTCCAGCTCTACACGATTAGCCAACGTGTTTTGTGCAGTTATCTTACTGGTCAATGATACCAGGGTGATGAGTAAAATATTGCTTAACCGAATCATTGGATGGAGCGCTTCTAGGTTTTCAGAAAATGCTATTTGAAAAAGATTCTTTTTTCAACTTCACCAGAAATTCTAAACTAATATTTTATTAAAGTACAGACGATTTCTCATATTTCCCCATTTTTCTTTAAAAATTTGTTCACTCTGCTAAAAATCATCTAATTTATCCGTGTAATAATCGTGTTTTCTTGATTTGGGAATAAGTTGGCTTGTTATCCATCTTTGCACTAGCGTTATTTCGCCATTTTCTTCTTAATTTCGCACACTCTTTAACATTCAAAACCATTCCCCATGAAAGTCACTGTAGTCGGCGCCGGAAACGTTGGAGCCACGTGTGCGGATGTCATCGCACATAAAGATTTTGTTCACGAAGTTGTTCTCCTCGATATAAAGGAAGGCATCGCCGAAGGTAAGTCACTCGATATGTGGCAAACCAGCCCGATCAATTTGTACGATACGCGCATGACGGGTAGTACCAACGACTATTCTAAAACGGCTGGTTCGGATGTCGTCGTAATAACATCAGGTCTGCCACGTAAGCCCGGTATGAGTCGTGATGATCTCATCGCCACGAACGCAGGTATCGTTA
>CANIAS010000006.1 GCA_947465495.1 Candidatus Pollutiaquabacter sp.
ACAACAGCCAAGTTGGCTATTCGAAATCGAAATATCGGAGAAGTTGGTTTGAGTTATATGACAGGTGTTTACAATAAGTGGAAATTAAACGGAGATGTAATCGATGCTAAGCGGACCGCCAACGTGATTGCCGTCGATTTCAATCTTTCATTTCTCGCAAATAGGCTGAACATTGTCGGCGAAGTCGCCCGCGTGAATGTCGTTTTGCCTGACTCCGTCGGACAGCAATATGGCAACAAACAATGGGGCGGATACACCGATGTTGTTTTTACGCTTATGCAGCGACGAATTTGCGGCTGGAATAATTCGAAGCTTAATATTGGCACTCGAATTGAATATGACGATTTCAACGAAGGTTACTTCGATGGAACTTCGACAAAGAAGGGTGATGATGTTACGGCGATTGTTCCATTTGTGTCTTTCCGTCCAGCAGGCACCACAGTTATACGACTTAATTATAGAATCGAATCTTATAATAATCTGTACAATACGGAGACGACGCGTGTAGAAGCGATACAATTTGGACTAAGCACGTATTTTTAAGTTCCAATGTTTGTGGAGTTAATTCGAAGAATTAACCATATTGGCTGCCTGCTGCTTCCCTCTGTTTTTCTATTCCAATTCTTTCCTGGAAATCACCGATGGAATCTGATAGCCTTCTGCTTCCGAATTCATCTTGTTTAGCACCCTGGAAATAAATTCACCATGGCGCGTGATGCGCTGAAGGTCCTCCTGAATACGATCTGCCAGGTGGCTTCGTTCGTCGGATGAGTTGGATAACTGCATCTCCTTTAGCATTTCACGAGCTACATCTGCAAAACCGATAATTAAGTTAGCAGGCTCCAATAATTCTTTGGATACGTTTTTGGTCATACTTGATAGCGATATGAATTTCTCCCTGCTTCGCTCTAGCTCTTTAACTTTGTTTTGAATTACTTCTTCTTTTAGTAGTTCCAATTGAGTGATGTTTCTAGCGGTTGCATAAATTGTTTTACTGGCAGAGTGTGGGATAGCATTCCAACTCAATGTTACATAACTACCATCCTTACACCGGTACCGGTTATAAAAGAATGTGACAGATTTTTCGTGCTCCACCAATCGCTCCATGGCTTTTCGGGTTTCGTCACGGTCTTGCTCGTGTACTAGTTCGATAAATGGTATTTTTTTTAGTTCTGCTTCCGTATAACCTAATTCAGCAATAAAGGATCGGCTTACCCGTTTAAAATACCCATCCATGGTTGCTTCGCATAACAAGTCTGGACTTAAAAAAAAGAAATTATCCATTTCCATTCTTTTTTTTTCGAGCAATAATCGATTCTTAGTATGCACTAAATGTTCAGATACACTTTTAGATAGCGTTCTTAGCAATTCTTTTTGCAGATCTGTTAACACTTTTGGTTTACTGTCTAAGATGCAAAGCGTGCCTAATTTTAGGCCATCATCATCCACCAACGGAATGCCGGTGTAAAATCGAATCTTCGGATCTGATTGTGCCGATAAGTTGCTCTTGAATCGCGGGTCTTCAAATACGTCATTAATTTCAAAGACATCTTCCTGTAAAACAGCATGGTTGCAAAATGCAATGGATTTTTCGCTGGTTTTAACGTCCATGCCGTAGCTTGATTTAAAGCGCTGTCCTTGATTATCCAATATCGATATTGCTGCGATTTCCATTTCGCAGATACGCGCTGCGCAAGCGACAATTTCGTCTAAGAAAACATCGGTTGACTCTTCTTTCACTTTAGAGCTCCCTCTTTGGGTAATTAATTGCACCGCATCCAAGTCCTCTTTATTGGAGTGTATGTTTTTTTTCATGGCGCAATTGATTTCAAGAAGTAAGATACATGGATCAATTGGTGATCAATAGGACAATCGTCACCCGACTATACAAGCTCCTGGCGCAGCGCGAGGTGATCTAAGTCAACATAATACGTAGAGTAAAAAATGGTGCAGTGTGTTTTTCGTAAAAGCACATCACCTGTCTCTCAGTAAAAATTCTCTGATTTTATTGCCAACAATTACACCCTGCCTAATTATTTGCAAATAAAGGCGCTCTTTTATTTCCGTTAAAAGTTGCCTTGGCGGGTATTCACGCTGATTATGCTTGTAGTTCTAAAACGATACTTCCTGCAAAGTACTCTTCCAGAAAAGGAAGCTTGATGAGCACTTTTTTGAGTGCTGCTATTTGTGATATTACGAAAAGAAAGACATTTTTCCCCTGAAGTATTAATTTCTTTTTTCAGTTTTCGTATGGTTAATTTACCAATAGTCTTATACATGAATATCATGTTGTTGAGAGCCTCTGTGGGAAAATCCTTTTGAGCTTTCTGCTTTTCAAGTACTTTAATAATTGTGTTTTCAGAAAAAAGCAAATGAGCCCAAGGAAGCGGTATAGTGGGAGTGTAAATGAAACTGTGCTTTTTACTTTGTTGAATCATACTTCAGAGAACTTTAATTTCAATCGATCTCCAAAAATAATTGACAATTGGGTTACTGTTAACCCCCAGCTCTGGAGGGGCTGTGTCAATTTCTTGCTGATGTTGCGTTGTGCAAGGTAGATGAGCTTCAGTAGGGCCATATCAGAAGAGAAGGCGGTTTTGTTCTTGGTCAACTTCCTTACCCGCCGGTGGAAGCCTTCAATGGCGTTGGTGGTATAAATGAGTTTACGGATATATTCGGTGTATTTGAAGTACGTTGATAGTTTATGCCAGTTGTTGCGACAGGAGCTGATAACAACCGGATATTTCTAGCCCCATTTTTCATCCTGTGCATCCAGATTGTCAATTGCAGATTCTTCGCTGGAAGCTTTGTAAACTAACTTGAGATCGGCAAGGAACTCTTTCTGATTTTTACTGGCTATATAAAGGAATCTGTCTTTGTATTTCTTGTATTGTAGGCAGACTTATTTACCGGGCTCCAGTAGTTTATGAAGTCGTTCCACCTCGGAGTAATTCCCCTTGGCGTAATAGCAGTCGGAGAGCACTCCAAGCATCTGACGGGTATTCCCGGATAGCATGATGTGTTTTTGGGCGAAGCTGATGGCCTTGTCATAGTCTTTTGCGAGAAACGCAGTAACTGCAACATGTTCGAGCGTGCTACGGTCCTCACTGTTGATTGCAAGTGCCGCATTGAAATAAATGTATGCACTGTCGTATGCCTGCTTTCGGGCATACAGTTGCCCCAGATTGTCCAATGGCACGGTGTTACGGTTATCGTACGTCGAACTTTCGAGGTAACGATTGATCGCTTCCCGCTCTTTTCCGGCGATTTCCAGTTGTGCGGCTTTCTTGTTGAGGATGTTGGAAATGTTGGTTAGCACCACGGGTTGGTCGGAATGCATCGCAAGTGACTGTTCGAAGTATACCCGTGAGGAGTCGAACTCGCCTTTCAAGTCATACAGGCAACCTAGGTTCGTCATCGCCATGAATTGATCTGGATAAATATCTAGACTTTTTCTCATCTCAGCGATAGCTTTGTTGGCAGTTTCTGAAATAACTGTCGCGTCAGCGCTCTTTTGCACCTGCTTCCAATACTCGATGCCGAGATTGAAATGCGTCCGCGCACTATTGGGTGAAACCTCCACGCCGTGACTGAACAAGGTTAAATTGTTTTTCCATTTCGCGGCGGCCTTAATAGTTAAGCTGCTGAAAACCGCGATCAGCGCGATGAAAACACCTCGCATTATTTTGTCGTTCATCGACGCTTCTATCCCGGGTTTATGGTTGATCAGCATCAGTGAAATCCCGATGCAGAACCCGAGCGATGGCACAAACAACAGCCGTTCAGCAATAGGTGTGGCATTGATGAAAAACAGATTGCTGACCGGTGTAAGTGCAATCAGAAAGAAAAGTATACTAAAAGAAAGAGAAGGTCTTTTTTTGTAATAAGTGATCGATGCCCCGAAGAGCAAGACATAAGCCGCACCGCCAATCCACGGCAGGAAATCGCTCAATTGGTAGAGCGGTATTTGATGATACGAGTAATCCCAGACCAGTGGCCATGGTACGAAAAGTAATTTCAGGTACTGAAAAAGGATGACTAGTCGCGTGGCAATAGCTTCATTGATATTACCTGCTGAAAAAAGGACATTGTCCAGCGATTGCATAACCACCTTGCTCTCTTCATGACCAACCACCAGTTGCCTCGCGATCAGGTAAGTGCATGCGGCAGCTAACAACGGTAGTGAAGATTGTATAAGTGCCCGTGGTTTTTTTCCGAGTAACAACCAACTGCTTAGCGGTATTAGCACAGTGAAGACAATGCTGCTTTCTTTTGCGAACAGAGCCAACGTGAGTAATATCGCTGCGGTCCAATGGCTTCTCCAACTTGCTGGTTTTGCAGCATGGGAAATAAATTGACTCCAAGCCATGAATCCAAACAGGGCCGCAAGTATCTCATCCCGGCTTTTAACACTAGCTACCACTTCCGAATGTACCGGATGCGCCGCAAACAGGAGTGCAATCGCTGCTGATAACGTCGGCGATGAATCCGGAAATAACTTTCTGAGGAGTGAATACAGCACTTGGATGAGCAACACATACAACAATAGGTTAATCAGGTGTGCGCCACGGCTGGAAGCGTTGAACAGGGATTTGTCCAATGCAAACGAAAGCATGGTAATCGGTCGGTAAGGATGGTTTACGGTATTGACGCTTTCTGCTCCCAGGCTGCTCTCGCTGAAGATCCGGCCGATGTTGCCAACACCATTCTGGACTAACTCATTGTTTACATAAACGCTTTCGTCATCCAATGTGAAATCGAAAGAGATGGTTTGCACGTAAAGTACTACCACTACGAAAGCAAGCGTTATTCGGATCCAACCTACAGATGCCGTATTGCCTTTGGTGGCGTTTGAAGTAGGAGCGGGCCTTTTTTTCATGCGGGAAAATCCAATCAGAAGAAGATGAAGCCGACTATTGACTAAATCACTCTACCGTCACGCTCTTGGCCAGGTTCCTCGGTTGATCCACATTGCAGCCGCGCATCACAGCGATATGATAGGAAAGCAACTGCAATGGAATAACAGAAACAATCGGTACTAAGGCGTCATCGGTTTCTGGAATTTCAATCACATAGTCCGCCATCGTTTTGATGGTGGTGTCACCTTCGGTGACAATGGCTATAATATTCCCTTTACGAGCCTTGACCTCTTGGATGTTGCTGACGACTTTTTCGTAGGTGTCATTTTTGTTGGCAATCACCACAACTGGCATTTCTGCATCGATCAGGGCGATCGGACCGTGTTTCATCTCAGCAGCAGGATAACCTTCTGCATGGATATAGGAAATCTCTTTTAGCTTCAATGCGCCTTCCAGAGCAACCGGGAAGCCGTATCCACGGCCGAGGTAAAGGAAATTACGTGCGTCTTTATATCTCTTTGCGATTTCAATCGTCTGTGCATTGGTTTCCAATGCACGTTCAACTTTAGATGGCAAGGCTTCCAGTTCATTTAGTAGTTGGTGGAATCTGGAATCTGTAATGGTGCCGCGGTGCCGCGCAATCTGAAGCGCCATCAACGTCAGTACTGTTACTTGTGCGGTGAATGCTTTTGTGGAAGCCACACCAATCTCAGGTCCGGCATGCGTATAAGCGCCAGCGTGCGTAGCCCGAGGTATAGAAGAACCCACCACGTTGCAAACTCCAAAAATCATGGCCCCTTTCGATTTCGCCAATTCAATTGCTGCTAAGGTGTCGGCGGTTTCGCCGGATTGTGAAATCGGAATGACTATATCGTCTTCTGTAATGACTGGATTTCGGTAACGGAATTCAGAAGCATATTCTACTTCTACTGGTATACGGGCAAATTCTTCAAACAAGTATTCAGCGACTAATCCAGCGTGCCAGGAGGTTCCGCAACCAATAATCAGGATTCGCTTCGCATTAGCGAATTTGTTTTCGTATTCTGAAATACCTCCCATGCGTAGAAATCCTTTGCTGGCATCTATGCGGCCGCGCATACTGTCCCAAATGGAGCGCGGTTGCTCATAGATTTCCTTGAGCATGAAATGTTCGTAGCCGCCTTTCTCCAATTGCTCAATTTTCATTTCGAGTTCCTGGACGTACGGAGTCTTTACTTGATTTTCAATTGTCTTTACCGTCAGCTCACCATTACGAATCAAGCCGAGTTCTCCATCGTTCAGGTAAACTACGTTGTTCGTGTATTCAATAATCGGCGTAGCATCGGAGGCTACAAAGTACTCGCCTTTTTCTTTGCCAATACCCATGACAATCGGACTGCCTTTTCGAGCGCAAATCAATTCACCAGGATGATCGTTGGAAAGAATGACAATGGCATAGGCTCCGATGACTTCACCCAGGGCCAAGCGAACAGCCTCGTCTAAGTCGACATGAGCATTTTCGTATATATCTTCAATCAAATGCACTAATACTTCGGTATCGGTATCACTCTTGAATTCGTGACCACGCTTTTGCAACTCCGCCTTGATCGATGCATAGTTCTCGATAATACCATTGTGGATAATTGCGAATCGTCCGTTTTGGGAGTAATGTGGATGGGCATTGCGGTCGTTGGGCTCTCCGTGGGTAGCCCAGCGAGTATGTCCCATGCCAATATGCCCGGAGGTGTCATGGTCCTTGGCGAAGTTGTGTAAGTCGCTTACTTTTCCGGCTTTCTTATAAACTTTCAAATTGCCGTTCAGAATGGCGATTCCCGCGCTGTCATAGCCACGGTATTCCAAACGTTGAAGTCCTTTGATGAGGATAGGGTATACTTCCCTATGTCCGATATAGGCGACAATTCCGCACATGGTTCAGTTGATTAAAAAAGTGAGATTACTGGGAGATACGCGTGTAATAGAGTTCCAACTTAATAGGGTAGTCTGCATTCTTACCACTTCCAAGAATGGCGCGACTAGCCTGAATTGACGAACCTGTTACGACAAGATAGTATCCATAGTTACCCTGCGCTCCTGAAAGAATGCGGTTAGCGTGACGGGTTAAGTTAAAGGTGTAAGTGCGGTCTGAAATTGTTCCGCCAAAGAAACCGGTAGGCTCATAGTAGTCGGCTGGGAATGAGGTAGTTGTTCCGTCAGCATCGATGGCAACAATTAAGAGCGATGTAGGAGCGGCGTACGGGGTGGTGGAGTTGGCTTGAAGCGTGACTTTTAGCTGAGCACGATTAACCACCACATTTCCAGAATCTTTCAGATGTTCTAAGTACGGAAGGTAGAATTTGGTCTTAAGTCCAGCCATTCCCTGCAAACAAGTAAGTGTATCTGCATAACTGGAATCTTGCAACTGCAAACCCACCGGAAATCCGGTATAGTCGTGGGTGAAATGGTTCGACTTGGCTCCAGTCAGGACCCAGGAATAGGATTGTGGTAAATCACTCGTGTCCCGGTAATACAAGGTCATCTTTGCGTTAAACAGATCGAACGCGTTCACACAGCCTTGTCCAACGGCAGTTGGCTCGTTGATAGCAATTTTAATTCCTTTGAAGTATTCTCGCCAGGCTTCGTTGCTTTGGTAGGTGGCACTGCCATTCAGAGCTACCAGACTGTCTGCCAAGATCATGCTAATGGGAATACGAAGTTGAGGTGCTACTGTGTCAGAGTCAATGACCACGGGCGTATTTGGCATAGGGTAGTAGGTCAAGGTTCCCAATGGATCAACTTCAGTGGTAAATGTTTTGTTGCTGTAATAAATACTATCTGCCGTCATCGACTCCGTCATCCGGTACACGTTAATAGTTTGCAAGGTATTGGTGTCGCCATAGTATCCTTTGTAAAAAAGCTTGAGAACCAGCGAGTCGCTAACTTGGAGACTACTAAAACTAGGGGTGCCCTGCAACAGGACTTCTGAATAGCATTCTGAATTTGATTTCCCAAAATAGGGGTCGATATATCCTCCAATCAACTGTACAGAGAGTTCATCGGTTCGAAGTGAATCCTCTTTGACCGTAAACGCAACAACACTTGCGGTATCGCTGTATTCCGTTCCCAATAGGTCCGTGGCAGGTAATACCGAAAGACCAAGTTCATCAGGGTCTTTACAGCCCGCTGCAGTTAAAATCGAAAGGTAAATAATGGCGGATAAAAAACGATTCCTCCCCGTAATTGACGGGAAGGAATGCTTTAATGTCTTTCGAATAAACGTCGGAAATTGTTCGGTGAAAATGGCAGGCGTTCCGAAACCTGATTGGAATAATCCCATCGTATCAATCGGCAAGGGCTGGCTCCTGTTGGAGGATTTCATCATAAAAATCAGAACATGCATTGACGAAATTACCCTCGTCGTCGAATGGTTGGAAGGAAAGTGCCGGCTTAGCGGATTTCTTCAGGTAGTTTTCAATAGCGGTGTTTTTGGCATCACAACCACGAATGACGCCATCACTTAATTTCATGGCAGCCAAATGGATACCCTCCATCGAGGTGTCCTTGAACAGCTTCATGTCATCAGCCGTTACTCCGTCCATTTTCAGTTTTTTAGTGAAATTCGGACTGAAGTTTTCTTCCATATCTTGTAGATACGAAGAATAAACTACGCGTGAGTTGCGGAACATCGGATCGTCCTTGTAACCGGTTTTTACAAAAAACGGAATCAATGAAGTCATCCAGCCATGGCAATGAATTACATCCGGAGACCATCCCAGTTTTTTGACCGTTTCTAATACACCGCGGCAGAAAAACACCATCCGGTCTTCGTTGTCTTTGTAGAATTTTTTCTTGGCATCCCGAAATACCATCTTGCGCTGGAAGTACTCCTCATTATCAATGAAATAAACTTGCATCCGCGCACTTTGGATAGAAGCTACTTTGATTATCAATGGATGGTCACTTTCATCGATGATGAGATTCATTCCGGAAAGACGGATAACTTCGTGCAATTGATTCCGGCGCTCATTAATTAGACCGAAACGTGGCATGAAAGTCCGAATCTCTTTGCCTTTATCTTGAATACCTTGAGGCAAACGACGGGCGATGGTAGATACTTCCGTAACTTCTAGAAAGGGAGTGATTTCCTGGGAAACGAATAGTACTTTAGCGTTCTTCATTCGTCTGGGTGTCTAAGAATTAATATATACAAAGATACATATAATAAAACAATGCTTCAAATCCACCAGGCAATATGGGTTTTTACTAGGACTTTTTACCGTATTTTTGCGCCCTGAAAATGGTAAAACACTGATTAGCAGGAATAACTAGAAAATCATCAAAAGATAGCATTAACCCCCAAATTGATAGTTTAAAGAGCGTTTTATGGATATATTCGACAATTCTGATTATTTAAAAGAAGAAATTGACTTTCTTAAAGAGGATGGAAAAACCATTGGATTTGTTCCCACCATGGGTGCTTTGCACGATGGCCACCTTTCCCTGGTACGAAAGTCCAAAGCGGAATGTGACTATACGGTTGCTTCTATCTTCGTTAATCCTACCCAATTTGACAATGCGGAGGATCTTTCCAAATATCCCCGTTTCATGGAATCGGACATCCGTCAGTTGACGAAAGAAAATGCGGATTTGTTGTTCGCCCCATCCGAAAGTGAAATATATCCTGATGCGATTGCACGCCAGGCCATTCCACCCGTCAAACTTGGCGCTCTGGAAAAAGTCATGGAAGGCGCTCGTCGCCCCGGCCACTTTCGTGGAGTGGTTCAGGTTGTCCATCGGTTGTTTGACATTGTTAAGCCGGATGTAGCCTACTTCGGTGAAAAGGATTACCAGCAATTGGCGGTTATTCGCACCATGGTTCAACAACTTGAGTTGCCCATCCGTATCATTGGATGTCCAACCCGCCGTGAACAGGATGGCTTGGCCATGAGCTCCCGCAACATGCGACTGAATAAAAAAGAGCGCAAAGATGCTGCAGTATTGTACCGGGCTCTTCAATTCGTTCGCAATCACTGGCAGAAATATTCTGTGGGTCAATTGACCGACGAGGCTATCCGAATGATTGAAGCTAATGGAACGGTTAAGGTCGAGTACTTACAGTTGGCCGATGGCGCTACGTTGCAACAAATCGAATCCATGGATGATGCAAAACACATCCGTTGTTTTGTAGCGGCACGTATTAACAACGTACGTTTGATCGATAACGAACTTGTATTGTTTAAAGGCTGATGAACACTACTGTTGTGCGTTAGTGTGAATGCACGACCACCTCAGTTTTTTAGTGCCCTTTCAAACGCATCTGCTACCAAGGTTATTTCATGGGCTGTGGTGAACTTCCCAATGGATATACGAAGCGATGAATTGGCATCTTCGATAGTTCTGCCCATCGCTAATAACACATGAGAAGGATGGCCTAGTGCAGATGCGCAGGCGCTTCCCGTTGATACCCCGATGCCCGTTAGTATTCGAAGCAGGGTGGCTGCCGAGAACCCTTGAAAACAAATGTTGCTGGTGTTGGGTAGCCTGAATTTGGTGTTTCCATTTACACTTACGTTTCCAAGATCAATCAGATGCTGTTCTAGTTTAGTTCGAAGTACAGACATCCGTTGTGCATCTTCCCACCAATCCCGCATCGCTAATTCAGCTGCAGCTCCGAGGCCAACGATTCCGGGTACATTCAAGGTGCCACTTCGACGCCCATTTTCATGGCCGCCTCCATCCATTATCGGCGTGAGATTGATACGCGGGTTTTTACGGCGGACGTAGAGTGCGCCAACTCCTTTTGGGCCGTGCATTTTGTGTGCTGAAATGCAGCAAAGGTCGATACACGCTTCATTGACGTCCAGTCTTAATTTCCCAATGGCTTGTGTCGTATCAGAAAAGAGGAATGCGCCTTTACCGTGAGCGATAGCTGCGACTTCCTGCAACGGTTGTAGAACCCCCGTTTCGTTATTCGCCATCATGACGCACACAAGCAATGTTTTTTCGGTTACGGCAGCAGACAGCACGTCGAGATTGATGGTGCCGTCTTGCAATACTGGTACGTATGTAATCTGTGCTCCTTGTTTTTGCAAGGCTTGGCAGCTGTCGAGTACGGCAGCATGCTCAGTCGTAATCACCACCAGGTGATTCCGAAAAGCATGGTACGTCTCAAACGTTCCTTTCAGTGCGAGGTTGATGGCTTCGGTGGCTCCAGATGTAAAAATAATTTCGGAAGGTTCGGCGCCAATTAATTGTGCTACTTGTTCTCGTGCGAACGCAACACCTTCGGCGGCATTCCATCCCCACGGATGCGACGTACTCGATGCATTACCAAATCTAATGGTAAAATAAGGAAGCATCTTCTCTAAAACTTCCGAATGTACAGGCGTAGTGGCGTTGTAGTCTAAATAAATGGACGATGCTGTCATGTCTGCGAAATTCCATAGATTCTAGAAATACTGCAAGGTAAATTCATTGAATAAAATGGGTAGGCAGATCGCTTCGTGACTTTCCCAAGCTGGATTTAGTGGCACACCATCCACTTTGTCAGCAGGTGTCAAACTACAATATTCTTTAAATTTTGGAATAATTGTTTACTAACGAAGCTAATTAACTTCTATTTCATGCACAGATTAAAATTAATTGTAACTATGAGTGTATATTCACGTTTTGATGCACACGTTTTGAATCTTTAATTAATATTTATGATTAAGTATTTTATCCTGGCAGCTAGTCTGTTGATTAGTACTGCCAACGTTACCGCTGCCCAATCAGATAGTCTTGTCACCTATGAGATAAAGGGCGATGCTCATGCGTTTATGTGTCCGTTCCTAACGCCTAAGTTCATGGACGCAATCAAAGAAATGTGTGATTGTACTGTGAGTAAATCTCCTGACTTGGTGATTCACGTGCAAAGTCGACAGCCTGACGCGTTCAACGAGGAGAAATTACTGTTGAAAGCGGAAGAAATCGGGTATGAGCCTAAGAACATTCACATTCAAAAGCTCACCCAATGAAGAAGCTTGGACTTTTAGTGGTGCTTCTTAATTGTTTCTTTGTACTGGCGTACTCTCAAACAAATACGTTTTATCGTAAATACAATATACCGGGTATGCAAGGTGGATTGGGCGTGGTTAATATGCCGGATGGTGGATTCGTGGGAATCGGACAACACGAAGGGAGTGGTAGCGCAGGAGATTGTGATGTGTACGCCTACAAAGTAGACGAATGTGGCAACCTCGAGTGGATGAAATTGATGGGAACCAGCGCACAAGAAGGAGGCAAAAGCATCTATCAACGACGGAATGGGAATTTACTTTTAGTTGGGTTATATAATGCTACAGGTTTCCTGATGGAACTTAATATCAATGGAAACCTCATTTGGGAAAAGCGTTATAACGGAATTTCTTGGTCCATTGCCGTTACTGAGGATGCTAACAATCATCTTTACGTAACAGGCACCACCTCCTCCACGGGTGAGTACGTTGTGATGCATTGCGATCCAACGGGCAATGTCATCTGGTCAAATGTTTATAATTCTCTGGGTCAACTTCCGGCGTCTATCATTGGACTGCCTGGAAATCGTTTTATCGTGCTCGCTGCCTATGCAGTTCCTAGCGGTGATTTTGCGCTGAATTGCATTGATAACGCTGGAAATATCCTATGGTCCAAAACGTACGGAGGAACAGGGTTTTCAGACACTGATCATAATTCGTGGGGTTGCAAGGCCATTCTTGATCACTCCGGTTCAAATGTAATGGTCGTTTCTCAATCCCAGGTGCTGGGAAGCGATAATATTCTATTATCAAAAATTGAACTTTCCTCTGGTAATGAAGTATGGACGAAAGTCATTGGCGACGGAGGCTCAGAACAACCTCGTGATATTGTTTTGACTGACGGAGGTTATGCGGTACTTGGGAATACAAATGGTTTTAGTATGGCAGCGGATCCAGCCATCGGATTAAATGCGTCGATGGGCGAGCGAGATATTCTTTTAGTCAAAGTAGATGAACAAGGAAGTAAAGTTTGGGCTAGAACATACGGGGCGGAGGAGCGAGATAAAGGTATTGGTTTACGCCACAATGATGATGGTTCTTTCCTTATCAGTGCGTACACCTCTTCGCCTTATTTTGGGAATACGGATATTTCAATGGATCCCTTATTTATCCGCACAGATACACTTGGTAAGGTTAGTTGCCAGGTCAATACACCCAATATCTCGGTCATTAATTACACGCTCACCACGACCACATCAGGTACGACTAGTCCTCGTACTGTTTCATCGTTCGCGTGCAATTCGATAGTTTCCAATTATGTTCCCGTTGATGATTATGTTTGTTTGTCCTGTAGAACCTCTCCGATTTTCGTTCCAAGCGATACGAATGTTTGTGTAAACGATACCGTTTATTTTTACAACACCACAACCATTGGCTTGACCTGCTTTCAGAGTTGGTCGCTCGACGGTGTTTTAGTGGATGGTTCAGTAGACACTATCAGTTATTCTTTCAGTACGCCTGGTGTTTATCCTATTTTGCTGTATTCGAATTGCGGGACTAATACGGATACATTCAGAATTAATATACGCGTGAATCCTTTTCCTGAGCCTGATTTTTCAGTTGCGGGTAACTGCTTGCGTGACACCACTCGTTTTACGAATCTTACCACCATTCCTGCCGGTTCCGTGAGTGCATGGGAATGGATTTTTAGTGATAATACCGTTTCCTCGTCGATGAACCCAACGCATGTTTACAATGCGATAGGAACATATCCAATTACACTATCCGCAGTATCTGATATGGGCTGCCGTATAACTGCCAACGATACGGTTACCATCCATCCGCTTCCTAAACCTTGCTTCAAAATAGCAGATGTGTGCGATCGTGATACGGCTCATGTTGTTAATATTTCAGGTGGGCCATTCCCGTTATCGCGGTATGATTGGACGTTTAGTGATGGCGCGATCTCTTCCGAGGATTCACCGGCCCACCTCTTCCCAGGGCCGGGCCATTATTACGTTGGTGTCATGGCCACTGATGTACACGGCTGCAAGGAGAATTATTTCGAGGAATTGGATGTCCATGAACTTCCTAAACCTTCTTTTAGTACTATTCCCCCTTCTTGTGATTACTATTCGTTTGCTGAATTCGAAAATACTTCTGCAAATTTTATCTACGTGAAATGGTCCTTTGGAGATGGAGATTCATCCGTGATCGAAAGACCTACGCACCATTACGATACATCCGGCTACTACGAAGTGATGATGCATGTCACCTCCGAAAAAGGTTGTATCGACTCCCTTGTTCAGCGTGTTGAAGTCAAAGAGTCGTTTAACATCTGGATTCCGAATGCGTTCACACCGAATGGTGATCAGATCAACGATCGATTCATTCCATGGATGAAAGGTGTCGTTGATTTCAACATGGAAATCTACGATCGTTGGGGAGCCATGATTTTTGAAACAGCGAATATGGACGGTGGATGGGATGGTGCCTTGCTTAATCAAAAAGTTCAGAACGATGTCTTTAATTACAAGATTTTTGTGACTGATAATTGCAACGACAAGCACAGCTATATCGGCAAAGTAACACTGTTGAAATAATAACCGTGTTTGGTGGCTGCGCCAAATCCGCTTATCTTCGGTCGACCATAACGTAGTTGACCATGGATTTTCACTTACATCATACGCATGGCCATCAGGAAGAGCATTTTCAGCAATCCGAGGCCGTTCGCGATATCGTCATCGGTATGTCCGATGGACTTACTGTTCCTTTTGCCTTGGCCGCCGGACTTAGCGGTGCTGTTGATAGTAATGCCATCATCCTTACTGCGGGATTTGCGGAGATCATCGCGGGTTCTATTGCGATGGGGCTTGGCGGTTACCTGGCAGGCAGGACTGAAGTAGAGCATTACGATGCTGAGCTTGCGCGTGAATACAAAGAGACGGTTACGCATTACGAAACCGAACGCCATGAGGTAATGGCCATTCTTGGACATTATGGACTTTCAAAGGCCTCGCAAGAATTGGTGATGGATGAGATGGAAAAGGATCAGGACAAGTGGGTGGAGTTCATGATGCGTTTCGAGTTGGGTTTGGAAAAGCCTGATCCTGCTCGTGCACGAAAGAGTGCAATGAACATCGGCTTCGCATACATTGTTGGTGGAATTATTCCGTTGACGGCTTATTATTTTACAGAAACACCCCATGAAGGATTGATCGTCTCCAGTATTATTACGGTAATTTGTCTTTTTGTTTTCGGATTTTATAAGAGTAAAGTGACTGGGCAATTGCCGTTACGTGGAGCTTTGCGCACCACCTTCATTGGAGTTATGGCTGCAGGTGCCGCGTATTTGTTGGCTCGTCTATTTTCCTAATTCCTCGTTGTAATTTAACCCAGGTAGTTTTGATTATGGCCAAGAAGAACAACCAAAAATTAACCGTCGAAAATAACGCTAAGTTGTCGGTGGTTTTCTGGGTTGTACTTATACTCGTAGTCGTTCCTGTACTGTCTCGATTGGTTACCGGATTTTTTCTAAATATCGACGACGACCTGTTCTTTACTAATAATCCATTTATAAAGTCGATTTCATTTACGAACATTGGTCAAATCTTTACTTCTTATTATGGAGGCAACTATCACCCGATAACAACATTGATTGAAGCGGTTGAATTCAGCCTCTTCGGCTTGAATCCATCGGCATTTCATGCGGTTAGTCTCTTAGTACATGTATTAAACACCTATTTGGTTTTCTTAGTGGCTGGCAAGTTCTCGAAGCGTTTCGAGTTCAAAGCAATCGTCACTTTTTTATTTGTGCTTCATCCGATGCACATTGAACCCGTAGCATGGATTGCTGACAAGACGGATCTTTACTATACGGCTTTTTTTCTGGGAGCTTTATTGAATTACATCAGGTACCTTCAAGATGATCAACGGGTGCGACTGGTATATACTTTCTTGCTGTTCCTCCTTTCACTTGGTTGTAAACCAGCGGCGATTTGTTTGCCAATGATGCTGCTTTTGTTAGACTATCATTTTGATCGACCCCTTCAAAAAGAGATGTTGTTTAAATCGGCAACTATTTTGATCGCTGCTGGATTTGCCCTCGTCACCTTTTATTCGTTGGATGCTGAAAATAAAATTACCAATCTGTTGATGCCAGACTATTCACTGGTGCAGCGGTTATTTGTAGTCAACTATACCTTCGCTTATTATATTTTTCGATTCGTTGTTCCAACCAACCTGTCCGTTCTGCATCTTGCTCCTGCTGAATTGCCGTTCTATTATTACCTCACTCCGCTATTTAATCTCATTGTGATATGGGCGGCATTTCGTGTTAAGCAAAAGGTTAAACTGGTTTGGACAGGCTTGTTATTCTATGCGATTGCCATCGGCCTTGTCCTGCAATTGCTGCCATCCGGATATAATATTGTTGCGGAAAGGTACACCTACCTCCCATACATTGGATTGTCGCTGGCATTTGCCGCAATTTATTTTGCGATAGAGAACAACTCGTTGAATCTACCCGATTTTTTTCGTAAGAATCGAATGGCTTTGATGCTGGTTTATTTTGGCTGCTTGACCGTGCTATCTTATGCTCGGGTGTCTGAATGGAAGGATTTGCTGACGATTAATCGATCTATTGCCGAACGCAATCCGGAATCTTCCTACGCTCAATTGTCGGCTGCTTTTCAGGAGATGAGTGCCGGTAATATTGAGAATGCCCGCAACTACGTTGCTGTAGCGGAAGAGGTTGATCCTGATGATGCTGAGGTCCAGTTTTTTAAGGGCAAACTTTATTACCAATTGAAAGAAAATGAAGTGTCGCTGAATGCGTTTCAGCGTGCTAAGTTGTTGAGTAGTCAGCAAAAAGAGCTGACCGAGTATCTTGCAATTCTATATTTTGAAAACAGCAAGATGGATTCTGCGGAGTTTTATTTTACGCAGTTGATTACTAGGGATACGACACGCAATTCTTCATATTATTCTAATCGTGCCATATGTCGTTTCTACTTGACGAAGTATGTGGATGCAATCAAGGATTATGATGCGGCGCTTCAGATAGATCCGAACATGATGAATGCCGTTGGCGAACGAGGACTTTGTTATGTAAAATTGAACGACAAAGAAAAAGCGTGCAAAGATCTTTCTCAGGCAGTGGCTGCAGGCATGGAAGATTATCGCAAAGACCTGGAAGAAAATTGCAGGTGATGTTATGTTATAATTGTTATGCGTGTTGACGAGATTATTTTATCTTACATCTTAAAAAAAACCAACTAACATTTAAATCAAATACTATGAATCTCCAAAATGTAAAAACTTCCATACTAGTTTTTCTTCTAAGTCTAGGCTTCGTTTTTTCTTGCAAAAAGGATGATAATAGCCCTACCAGCAACACTCCGTCAACCATACAAGCAACTATTCAAAGTAATGTTCAAAGTGGAACATGGCGAATCACTAAATTTTTTGATTCTGGAATGGATGAAACGAGCCATTTTACCGGGTATAATTTTACCTTTAATAGTGCTAGTGTGTTGAATGCAACGAATGGGATGAATAATTATAATGGCACTTGGAGTATAACAGATAGTAACAGCAATGACGATAGTCAAGATGATTTGAACTTTAATATCTATTTCAACTTAACGAATGATTTTTTAGATTTAAATGATGATTGGGATTTTGTGTCGCAAACATCTACCAAAATTGAATTAATAGATAGTAGCGGTGGCAATGGCGGGACAGATTATTTAACATTCGAAAGGAATTAAAGGACGAGCTCAACAGCATCCTTTTAATTCAATGGTGGGAGTGCTGAAAAATTGATACGTACTTTCAAAATGGTAAGCGCAATTAGTTTCATCGGATAATTCATCAAAAGTATATTTCTAGTAGCCCTCCATGAAATACTAATATTGCCACAAGACGCATCACAAAATGATTATTCAATTTACCCGCCACGGCAAAACGTTTCATGCGGATATGAACCATCCGCATGATATTTCCATAGCACTTATACCGGGCGAAGGTTCAGTTCACGCTTTTTATATTCCATCTGTACGTATTGAGCCGTTTCGTGCAGGAAACTTTGTGGGAGATGTACTACAGGGTGGAGCTTGTAACGTTAACAATGTATATTTCAATCCACATGGCAATGGTACGCATACCGAAACCGTCGGGCATATTTCCAGGGAAAAGGAGAGTATTCAGGAGTGCTTGACGACATTTTGGTTCATGGCGACCCTTGTGTCGGTGCAGCCGTCACGAGTATTTGATGATTGGGTAATCCTTCCCGATCAATTGATGAAGGCCTTGGCAAGCCATCCAGAAGCTTTGATAATACGGACGCGACCTAATGGTGAGCAGAAGAAAAAGCATCATTATTCCGGTTCAAATCCGGCGTTTTTGCATGCGGATGCGGCGGCCTTGATTCGCGATGCAGGGGTAAAGCACTTATTGATTGACCTACCTTCTGTCGATAAAGAGGAGGATCAAGGTGTCTTGGCAGCCCATCATGCCTTTTGGAACTACCCGGACAATACCAGAAAGGATGCAACCATTACCGAATTGATTTATGTACCGGATGAACTGAAAGATGGTGATTATTTACTCAACTTACAGACTATCAGCATTATGAACGATGCCAGCCCGTCTAAGCCGGTACTTTACAAATTATTTCATCAGTCCGGAGATTTCTAATACTCTAGTTTATTGATTGTCAATCACCTGCGTTCAAAGGAATCTGGGTTGCATCTTCATTAATAATAATGATTGTAAATTATTAATATTATACAATCATTTGAATAATAACCGATTCAAGGTAATTTCAATCCAAAAGGGACGTTTGTACCTTATCGAAGTTATTAACGCAATAATTTTAACTTTTTTTTTCAGAATTATGCGATTTAAGCCACTTTCTAATAAATTTGCGGCGACTAAAAATGACTTTTTGGTGACCATGTCCAAAGTCATTTGTTCAAACGTCCAAAATCAGGACACCAGATCGCTAACAAAACTGATATGAGCATTATCGGCCGCATCAAGAAATCAAGTCTAACGTACTCTCTTTTCATCGTCGCATTTTTTGCTGTCTTGACAGTGTCCGCACAGGATGCTGCTTCAACGCAAGATGGTGAGGCACTCTTCAAAGCCAACTGTGCCAGTTGCCATGCGGTGAAGGAAAAAATGATCGGTCCTGCGCTGAAAGGAATTGAAACGCGCCGCTCTGAAGAGTGGATTTTGAAGTGGGTGAAAAATTCATCGGCAGTTATCAAATCTGGTGATGACTATGCAGTAAAGCTCTACAACGACAATAACAAAGTTGCCATGCCATCCTTCAATCTGAAGGATGCTGAGATTAATTCCATTCTCGCGTACATCAAAGTCGAGGCTGCCAAGCCAGATGCAGTTCCTGGTGGTGCAGGTGTTCCTGGTGCAGCTCCTGTTCAGGAAGAAAAGCCTATCGGATTATATCTCCTGATTGCGGCCATTGTTCTTTTATTATTAGCTGGCATGCTTGGCCGGGTGCAACAAATTCTTGAGCGTACGGTCCGCCAGCGTGAAGGATTGCCTGAGCCGGTACCAATGAGTCGTAAAGCAGCGGCCATTCATTGGGCGCGCAACAACAAGAAATTAGTAGCTGTATTGCTTCTCGTCTTTGTAAGTTGGGGAAGTGTTAAAGGTTGGTATACGTTGAAAAATATTGGCGTTATGCAAGGATACACGCCTGATCAACCAATCAAATATTCACATAAGTTACATGCTGGTGAGATGCAGATTCAGTGTATCTACTGCCACAGTGGTGCTGAGCGTGGCAAAGTTGCCGGGATTCCATCTGCCAATGTTTGTATGAACTGTCACAAATATGTTCGCAAAGGACCTGAAACAGGGACAGAAGAAATTGCTAAAATCTACAAGGCGCTGGACTACGATCCTGATAAAGGCACGTATGGTCCAAACCCTAAACCAATTCAATGGGTGCGTGTTCACAACCTTCCTGATCTGGCTTATTTTAACCATGGTCAGCACGTAGCTGTCGGAAAGATTGCTTGTCAAACTTGCCATGGTCCAGTCCAAGATAGTATGACCGTAGTTGGTCAATATTCACCGCTCACGATGGGTTGGTGTATTGATTGCCATCGCCGTACTGAAGTTAAAATGGCTGGGAATGCCTATTACAACGATTATCATAAAGAGTTGCTTTCAAAGCCAGGTGCTGATTCCATCATCACCGTCTCTGAAATCGGCGGCTTGGAATGTGCTCGTTGCCACTATTAATCGTCCACTGTACGGAATTACCGTTTCAAATACAGTCAAAGCACTTATTATAACACTACCCGATGAGCCAACGCTATTGGAAAGGAATGGAGGAATTACGGAACGAACCGGAATTCAACCGTCTTAAGAACAACGAGTTTTACGAGAATCTTCCGCTCGATGAAGTGATGCAGAAGAAGTCGGACGATGTCTCATTGACGCCGCGCCGCGACTTCCTTAAATTTCTCGGCTTTGGTGTCGCCGCTGCTTCATTGGCAGCTTGCGAAGCGCCAGTTCGTAAAACGATTCCCTACCTGATTCGCCCTGATCAGATTACTCCGGGTATCGCTAACTGGTATGCTTCGACCTACTTCGATGGCTACGATTATTGCAGTGTGCTGGTAAAGACCCGCGATGGTCGTCCAATCAAGTTAGAAGGAAATACGTTGAGTAGTGTCACCAAAGGCGGTGTCAATGCTCGTGTACAAGCCAGCATTCTTTCATTGTATGATTCTGTTCGTTATAAGTCTCCGATGATTGGTGGCAAATCTGCCAGTTGGTCGGAAGTTGACGGAGAAGTAGCAGGAAAATTAGCTGGGATTGCTGCTAAAGGCGGTAAGATTCGCATCCTTTCTTCAACGGTGAACAGTCCTTCTACGTTGAAAGTAATTGGTGATTTTGCGACCAAGTTCCCGACGGCCAAGCACATCCAATACGATGCAGTTTCTGCGTCAGCGATGCGTCAAGCTAATATGGAGAGTTTTGGGGTGAACGCTATTCCTTCCTACAGCCTAGATAAGGCTGAGGTTATCGTTAGTCTTGGCGCTGACTTCCTGGTAAACTGGATTTCCCCAGTGGAACATTCCAAGCAGTATGCAGCTACGCGAAAACTCGACGATGGTAAAAAGTCCATGTCGCGACACATTCAATTTGAGTCTGCGCTTTCTGTGACGGGTTCTAATGCTGATCAACGAGTAACAGTTAAGCCTTCTCAGCAGATGGCAGTAGCCACAGCTCTTTATAATGCGGTTGCTGCTAAATCAGGCGCAACGCCTGTCGCTTCGTCTGCTAGTGGTGAACTTCAAAAAACTGTCAACACAGTAGCGGAAGAATTATTGAGTAGTAAAGGTAAATCAGTGGTCCTCTGCGGAATCAATAATGTGGCGCTGCAAAACGTTGTGAACGGAATCAACGCATTGTTGGGCAACTACGGCAGTACCATCGATCTTGATAATTACAGTAACCTGCGTAATGGATCAGATGCGGATATGGCAGGGTTGATGGACGAACTGTCCAAAGGTGAGGTAGCCGCTTTGTTGGTATACAATTGCAATCCAGTTTATACTCATCCTAAAGGTGCAGACATTGCCAAGGCGATGAAAAGCATCGAATTGACGGTCGCTTTCTCGGATCGCCCGGATGAGACAGCTTCCATGTGTGGTTACAATTGTCCAGATTTACACCAACTTGAATCGTGGAATGATTTTGAACCACGCCACGGAGCTTATTCATTATCACAACCTACCATTTCTCCACTCTTTGATGCTCGTCAGATGCAAGAGAGTTTGATGAATTGGTCTGGAAATCCAGGTAACTACCACGATTACTTGCGTGCAAATTGGAGTGCAAAGGCAACTTCTTGGGAAAAAGCATTGCAAGACGGTCTCGTAGAGACCACAGGTGGTACTGTTGCACAACCGTATACCTGTAAGGCAGATTTATCAGCAGCAGCGAATACTGCTTCAGCCACCTCCGGGATGGAGCTGGTGATTTACGAAAAGACCGGTATCGGAAATGGTGCACAAGCCAATAATCCTTGGCTCCAGGAACTTCCTGATCCAATCACCAAGATTACCTGGGATAATTACTTAACTGTTTCTCCTGCGGATGCTCGCGAAAAAGGATGGAAACAAGGCAATGTTATCACTATTAAAGTAGGAAATTCATCCGTTAAGGCTCCTGTAGTTGTTCAGCCTGGTCAAGCAGTTGGTACGGTTGGTATTGCACTCGGCTATGGCCGTACGGTTGCCGGTAAAGTTGCTGACAACCGTGGTGTCAATGCCTACCAATTGGTAGGTATGGAGGGTTCTACGTTGAGCTATAATCTTTCTGGCGTGTCTATCGATAAGACCACGGACGATGATTACGTACTTGCAGGAACACAGACTCACCATACGATGATGGGTCGTGAGATTGTGAAAGAAACAACTCTCGGCGCATGGATCAAAAATCCTAAGGCAGGAAATCCTGAGGAGCTTTTCGAAGTACATGTTGGACATGAAAAAACAGAGAAGCCCGCTGAAGAAGTTAGTTTGTGGGATAATCATGAAGATGGTCACCACCACTGGGGGATGGCTATCGATTTGAATTCCTGTACAGGTTGTGGATCTTGCGTTGTAGCCTGTACTGCTGAGAACAATGTTCCTGTAGTCGGTAAAGACGAGGTACAGCGCAGTCGTGAAATGCATTGGATGCGAATTGACCGTTATTATTCGAGCGATGCGGATCCAAAAGAAGGAGAAAGCGGCGACATCAAGTTGATGGAAATTCCGAGCGATAATCCGCGAGTCGTTTTCCAGCCGGTCATGTGTCAGCATTGCGCGCATGCTCCTTGCGAAACAGTTTGTCCGGTGATCGCTACCAGTCATAGCTCAGAGGGATTGAACCAAATGACGTATAACCGTTGTGTAGGTACCCGTTATTGCGCGAACAACTGTCCATACAAAGTACGTCGCTTCAACTGGTTCAAATATTCCGACAACGAGCAATTCGCAACGAATATCTCGATGAACGACGATCTTGGTAAGATGGTCTTGAATCCGGATGTGACAGTTCGTGCACGTGGTGTCATGGAAAAATGTTCCATGTGCGTGCAACGTATCCAGGAAGGTAAGCTCAATGCGAAGCGTGCCGGACAGCCAATTTCAGACGGACAAATTCAAACGGCCTGTGCGCAGTCGTGTCCTACCAATGCCATTACCTTCGGTGATTTCCGTAATAAGGAAAGCCGTTTGAATAAGCTTTGGGATCCTAAAGGACGTAGCTACCACTTGCTCGGCGAGTTGAACGTTCAGCCGAACGTCTACTATCAGACCAAGGTTCGTAACATCGAAGAGGGAAAAGAAGCCTGATCATTTATACTAGAAAAAGCATTCATTCAGCAATATGAGCCATGCATCCAACGAATCGGTCGTACGTGACCCTCTTATTCTAGGGAATAAGACGTATCACCAGATGACCGAAGAGATTTGCCGACCCATCGAAGGCAAAGCGAATAAATATTGGTGGGCCTCATTTATCGTTGCCTTTACGGCGATGATTTGGGGAATCATTTGTCTTTCCTATACGGTAGGTAACGGTATTGGATCGTGGGGAGCAAACAAGACTGTCGGTTGGGCGTGGGACATCACCAACTTCGTTTGGTGGATCGGTATTGGTCACGCCGGCACCTTAATATCTGCGGTACTATTACTTTTCCGTCAGCGTTGGAGAATGTCTATCAACCGCTCAGCGGAGGCGATGACCATTTTCGCAGTTGTTTGCGCAGGACTTTTCCCCTTGTTCCACACGGGTCGGCCTTGGTTGGATTACTGGATGCTTCCACTTCCTAACCAGTTTGGTTCGTTGTGGGTGAATTTCAATTCGCCGCTTTTGTGGGACGTTTTCGCCATCTCGACGTACTTTTCGGTATCCTTGGTGTTCTGGTACCTCGGACTGTTGCCTGATTTGGCGACGGTTCGTGATCGTTGTGTGAATCCGACCAAACGTTTCATCTATGGTGCACTCTCTTTCGGATGGAAGGGCACTGCACGCGACTGGCATCGCTTCGAAGAAGTATCGTTAGTACTTGCTGGTCTTTCTACTCCTTTGGTACTGTCGGTTCACACCATTGTATCCTTTGACTTCGCAACGTCCATCGTACCGGGCTGGCACACGACCATTTTCCCTCCGTATTTCGTAGCTGGGGCTATCTTTTCTGGTTTTGCCATGGTGTTAACGCTCTTGATTATCGCGCGCAAGGTGTTGTCGCTGGAGCAATACATCACGATGCAACACATTGAGTTGATGAATAAAATCATCATTCTGACGGGTTCGATTGTTGGTGTAGCCTACATCACCGAGTTCTTCATCGCTTGGTACTCAGGAGTAGAGTATGAATCCTACGCGTTTATGAATCGTGCGTTCGGTCCGTATTGGTGGGCCTACTGGAGTATGATGACATGCAATGTAATCTCTCCGCAGTTGTTTTGGTTTAAGAAGATTCGTACCAGCATTACAGCAACGTTCTTGTTGTCAATTGTAGTTAACATTGGAATGTGGTTTGAGCGCTTCGTAATTATCGTTACCTCGCTACACCGCGACTTCCTGCCATCCAGCTGGACGATGTATTCCCCAACTTATATCGAGGTAGGTATTTTTGTCGGAACAATCGGGTTGTTTTTCACCCTGTTCTTAATATTCTCTCGTGTATTCCCTGTGATCGCTCTTGCAGAATTGAAGACGATCCTGAAGAAGACTGGTAATCAATACAAGAAAAAGAGCGTACTGTAAAAATGGCTAAACGAATCTACGGCGTCTTCGATGACGAAGAAATCCTGCTGAATGCCATTCCGGCGTTGAAAGCAAACGGAGTCGTGTGCAAGGATGTTCAAAGTCCTTTCCCGATTCACGGAATTGAAAGCGTAATCGGTGTTCCGCGTACGCGTATCTCCATCGCATCCTTTTTGTATGGTATCACCGGAACGTCGTTGGCGTTGCTGATGGTATGGTACATGATGATCTCTGACTGGCCGATTAATATCGGTGGTAAACCTAATTTCGCCCTCTACTTGAATCTGCCGGCGTTTATTCCGGTCACCTTTGAGTTGACGGTATTCTGTGCCGCTCACGGCATGGCGATAACGTTCTTGCTTCGAAGCAAATTGCTTCCAGGTGTTACAGCACCAATTCCACATCCACGTGTAACCGATGACAAGTTCATCTTGCACGTAGACGTGAAAGACGAGCACGCCATCCAGGCGGTGACCGCCCAGCTGAAAGGCGCAGGCGCATCCGAAGTCCTTACGCAATCTCTCCAATCCGCTTGATCAGTCGCATGAAGAAAGCACTCCTTTACCTGTCCTTTTTCGCAGCGGCAGCCTGCAGTTCTCCTTCGGAAGATCCGAAGAGCACTGGAACCGAATACATGCCTGACATGTACCGCGGTCCTGCCTACGAAACCTACTCCATGAATCCACTCTATAAGGATAGCATGACATCTCGCCAACCGGTCGCAGGAACGGTTGCACGTGCCAATGCTATTTACTCGGACGTGGATCGATTGATGAGCAATGATTACATGATTGCGACGTATCCTCCTACTCCGGATGGATATGAAGCAGCCGGAACTTCGCTAAAGAACCCAATTGCCCTTACGGATGTAAGTATGGCCGAGGGCAAACGACTTTTTGAGAACTACTGCATGATTTGTCATGGCACTGCCGGTATGGGTGATGGCCCGGTTGTTCAACGTAACGGCCCTAAACCTCCAGCATACAGCTCGGAACAGTTGAAAAATCTCCCGGAAGGCAAAATGTTCCATTCCATTCATTATGGAAAGAACATGATGGGTTCTCATGCCTCCCAGTTGACGGCTACCCAGCGCTGGATGATTATCCACTATGTACAAACCTTGCAAAAAGGCGCAGCTGCTGCGGCAGCTACCGACTCTACTGCTGCCTCTAAAATGTAATTCCACACATCGAAAGCTATGATGGATCAAAAATTTGAACTCAATCAGAATAACAAGGTACTGCCCTTGGTCATGATCGCCGTAGGTGTGGCGGCTGTTGCCATTGGTTTTATGAGTGACCCAACTCGTACGTGGGCCTCCTTGTTGATCAATAACTTTTATTTCAACGCCATTGCTTTAGCGGGAACCTTCTTCGTTGCAGTGCAGCTGATCGCCCAGTCAGGCTGGTCGGTGGCTGTGATTCGTGTTCCAGAAGCGATGGGTGCTTTCATGAAATATGGAATGCTTGGAATGATCCTTATTTTCGTTTTCGGTCACCATGATCTTTACCATTGGACACACCCTGAATTGTACGATAAGGCAAGTCCTGAATATGACGCTATTCTTGCAGGAAAAAGTGGCTTTTTGAACATCCCTTTCTTTATGGTGCGTATCATTGCTTATGCCTTGATTTGGGTTGGTTTCACGTTTATGATTCGTAAACGTTCTTTGGAAGAAGACCAGTTGGGTGGCGTAGATAGCTATCGTCGCAAAGTTACTTTGGGTGCGGTGTTTATCGTGCTATTTGCTGTTACATCTTCTACCTCTGCATGGGATTTCTTAATGAGTATCGATGCACATTGGTTCTCCACATTGTTCGGCTGGTATACGTTTGCAGGGCTTTTTGTAAGCGGAATGGCTATGATGGCTTTGTTGGTGTTGTACCTGAAGTCGCGTGGCTATATGGATCATGTTAACGAAAGTCACCTGCATGATGTAGGTAAATTCATGTTCGCATTTTCCATCTTCTGGACCTACCTGTGGTTTTCTCAATTCATGCTGATTTGGTATGCTAACCTTCCTGAAGAAGTCGTGTATTACCAGATCCGTTGGATTTATTTCAAGAAACTTTGGGTGGCTAATTTGTTGATCAATTTCATCGCTCCATTCTTGGTATTGATGACACGCGATGCAAAACGCAAAACGCAAGTATTGTGGGTTGCTGGTTTTATCATTATTGGAGGTCACTGGCTGGATGTTTACCTGATGGTGACACCTGGCACGGTTGGCGCACATTGGCACATCGGATTTGTCGAGATTGGCACGTTTATCGGGTATCTCGGTCTCTTCCTGTTCAGCACCTTCCGCGAGCTCTCCAAAGCCGCTATCGTTCCGAAAAATCACCCGATGTTGCCTGAAAGTCTTGAACATCACATCTGATACGCTGAAGGCACCAATCATTTCGTACCAATAATCGAAGAACCACTTCCATGATTAAGCTCCTAGTTCTTATAGTTGTAATTCTTGCCCTGCTGACCATTTGGCGGATTATCCGTGTCCTTGAATTGGTGCGCGATCTTCGTGGCGAAGAAGATTACATGAACGATAACGATTCCAAGAAGAACGGTATTTATTCCATCATCTTCCTAGTGCTCGGTTTATTAGGGATGGTCTACTTTACCTTTGATGCAAAGAAATACTTGCTACCAGTGGCGGCCTCCAAGCACGGTGTATTGACGGACGACTATCTGTATTTGAACTTTGCCATCATCATAGTAGTATTCATCATTACGCAGATTCTCCTTTTCGGATTTGCTTATAAGTATCGTCATCGCAAAGGCCAGATGTCTTATTTTTATCCGGATAATCATAAACTGGAGTTGATTTGGACAGCCGTTCCTGCTGTTGTTTTGATGGGCTTGATTGTTTATGGTTTGAAGTTATGGACCGACATTACGGGTCCGGCACCTAAAGATGCCATGGTGATTGAAATTTATGGAAAACAATTCGATTGGACGGCGCGTTATGCCGGTGAGGATAATAAACTCGGCCATTCCAATTTCAAGTTGATTACGGATGAAAATCCGTTGGGCGTGGATGTGAACGATCCAGCTTCGAAAGATGATAAAATTACCCGTGACCTCTATCTTCCAGTAAATACACCAGTCCTGCTAAAAATCCATTCGCGTGACATCATTCACTCGGTATACCTTCCGCACCTGCGTGCTCAAATGAATGCCGTTCCGGGTATGGAGACACAATTCCATTTTGAATCTACGATTACCACAGATAGTATGAAGCAGATTACTGGTAACGATAAGTTTAGTTACATTTTGCTTTGCAATAAGATCTGTGGTGTGGCTCATTACAATATGCGCATGAATGTGGTGGTTTCTAAAAAGGATGAATTCATGAAATGGTATCAAGGACAGTCGCTGGTATTTGCACCGGCAACTCCTGAAGCACCGGCAACTCCTGCAATAATTCCTGCTACAGATTCTACAAAGACCGCTCAAGGCGCCAACACTACCTCCAAAGTAATCGCTTCCCGCTAATCATTATCCGGGAAAAAAGTCATATCAGTAACGAATAAATAATAGTCAGCATACATGTCAACGCATGCACACGGTCACGATGACGCTCACGGCGGTCACGACCACCATGAACATCACGATACGTTCTGGAGCAAATACGTCTTCAGTACGGATCATAAAATGATTTCAAAGCAATTCCTGATCACGGCTATCGTGATGGCTTTCGTGGCCATGACGATGTCTTTGATTTTCCGATTGCAGTTGGGATGGCCGGATCAGAAATTTGGTTTCCTGGAAAGCATTTTGGGGAAATGGGGAAAAGATGGTAAGCTCGACCCGAGTTTTTACCTCGCTTTGGTTACCATCCACGGTACAATCATGGTCTTCTTCGTGTTGACCGGAGGTCTTTCAGGTACATTCAGTAACCTGTTGATTCCGCTGCAAGTTGGAGCACGAGATATGGCTTCTGGTTTCCTGAATATGCTATCCTATTGGTTCTTCTTTGGTTCCTGTACGATAATGACCATATCGTTATTTGTTCAATCCGGTCCCGCATCAGCTGGCTGGACAATATATCCTCCATTAAGTGCCTTGCCTCAAGCTATTCCTGGTTCAGGGCTGGGTATGACCTTGTGGCTGGTTAGTATGGTGCTCTTCATTGCATCTGCGTTGTTAGGAGGTATTAACTATGTTGTTACGATATTGAACATGCGTACCAAGGGAATGAGCATGACCCGTCTGCCATTGACCATCTGGGCGTTCTTTATTACAGCCATTTTGGGTATCCTTTCTTTCCCAGTGCTATTCGCTGCTGCGCTGTTGCTTTTATTTGACCGCAGTTTCGGCACTAGCTTCTTCCTTTCTGACATTTTCATCGATGGAGCCCCGTTGCACCATTCAGGCGGTTCACCGGTATTGTTCCAGCACTTATTCTGGTTCCTTGGTCACCCCGAAGTATACATTGTATTATTACCTGCTCTAGGTCTTGCTTCCGAAGTAATTGCAACTAATTCACGAAAGCCCATATTCGGATATAAAGCGATGATCGGCTCCATGCTGGTAATTGCTTTCCTTTCATTCATCGTATGGGGTCACCACATGTTTATTACGGGAATGAATCCGTTCATCGGTTCAGTTTTCGTGTTTACAACACTGCTTGTAGCCATTCCATCTGCTGTAAAAGTCTTTAACTACTTGGCTACGTTGTGGCGTGGTAATATCGTATTGACTCCAGCCATGATGTTTGCCATCGGTTTGGTTTCTTTCTTTATTTCAGGAGGACTTACCGGTATTATTCTCGGCGACTCAGCACTTGATATCAACGTGCACGATACGTACTTCGTGGTAGCCCACTTCCACATTGTAATGGGATCTTCTGCCATCTTCGGTATGTTTGCGGGTATCTACCACTGGTTCCCGCGTATGTTTGGTCGCATGATGGATAAAAAACTCGGCTATTGGCACTTTTGGCTGACCATTATTGGAGTTTATGGAACGTTCTTCCCGATGCACTTCGTCGGATTATCAGGCGCTCCTCGTCGTTATTATGCATACACGGCGTATGAAGGATTCCAAGCTGCGCTCAACATCAACGCATTGATTAGTGTATTTGCATTTCTGGGTGGGTTGGCACAGTTGATTTTTGCATTTAATTTCTTCTACAGCATGTATCGTGGTCGTAAGGCGAAGCAGAATCCATGGGATTCAACTACGTTAGAGTGGACCGCACCAGTTGAACATATCCATGGAAACTGGCCAGGCGAGATTCCTACGGTACACCGTTGGCCGTATGATTACGGTAAGCCAGGTGCTTCCGAAGATTTCATCCCTCAAACTACACCATTCTCAGAAACTAAAACATCCAATCTTCCTGGGGAAGAATAAGTTAGTTTCCTTGAATTGAAATTATTGAGGCTGTCTGATAAGGACAGCCTTTTTTTTAGGCGTCTCTAAGGTCTATTTAATGTTTGACAAGTTTATTGAGAAGATGTTGGGTAGTATCGAATTCTCCAACTTAAAGTCACAGGTTTTGAATTAACAGACTAATTGTACCTTGCAGATGCCATGAAACCATATGAAAAACTCTTAAAGGATAATAGAGCATGGGCCAGTGAGAAAACAAAGGAAGATCCTGAATACTTCTCACGACTTGTTCAACTACAGACTCCTGAATTTCTTTGGATAGGTTGTAGTGATAGTCGAGTTCCTGCTAATGAAATTACCGGTACTGAGCCTGGTGAAATTTTTGTGCATCGTAACGTCGCCAACATGGTGATCCACACGGATCTTAATTTACTAACGGTATTGGATTATGCGGTTCGGGTATTAAAGGTTCAGCATATTATTGTTTGTGGTCATCATGGATGCGGTGGAATACGTGCTGCAATGACCAATCATGACATGGGTATTGCTAATAAATGGCTGAGAAACATCAAGGATGTTTATCGTTTCCATCGAGATGAGGTGGATGCTATCGAAGAGGAGCAACTGAAGATTGATAGAATGGTTGAGCTCAATGTTAGAGAGCAAGTCATGAATCTAGCAAAGACCTCTATCATTCAACGTGCTTGGAAGCATGAACAGCGACCACATTTACACGGTTGGGTGTACGATCTTAAAGATGGAATAATAGATCCTGTTTGTGAAATGCCTGCAGGTTCGCCGCTGTTAGACATCTATGAATACGATGATTTGTAGGCACGTTCATGCCATATAAGTAAAAGGGTGAGAACGTATAGTTCCCACCCTTTGTTATTTACAGGCAATACGGTGAAAAAAAAACGCCTCCGAATTTTGGAGGCGTTTCCACACATGAACACGAAACAAACTAATGAACCACATTGAATTTCTTACGAATCGTTGCGTCTTTTATTTTGATTTCCATGAAATAAATACCTGTTGGGAGGGAGGCGGTTGAAATGGATGATCCGGACCACTCGGCATCTGTCTTGAATACTGTTTGTCCATTGAGATCATACACCAAGACCGATTGTATCGAACTCGCTCCATGAATACGTACAGCCTTATCAGTTGGGTTTGGGTACAAGTAAACAGATTCTGAAAGTAAAGGAAGAATGCCGGTGGCACCGGAAATTACATTTACACTATCGTTGATGATATTAAAAAACTTTGCTAGGCCGGTGGCGTCAATGGCACGTACTCCTGCGAGGTCGAAACCAACGACAGTGCGTGCCGATACGTTATCTACGATTACCACATCGTACGCTGCAATGGTAGAGTCAATGGTTTGTTCGTTTCCATCCATCCGTACTGCCACTGCGTCGATGACACCATTTGTCCAGTCCGTATGCGTAAAGGTCAATAAGTCGTTGGCTGGATTGCCAAGCTGACTGTTGGTGAAATTGAATACAGATGATGACGGATCCAATATCATAGGATTGAAAAGCAACTTGAAGGCAATACCGTAGATGCGGCGTGCAGGATTAGCTACATCGCCCATGCGTACTTCAACAGTCATGTGATCAGTAGGGCCAACCGTATCGGTGCTTGACACCAGGTACATGTTTCCTACTGTAGACTGATGGTTGCCTGGGTTGGCCATGCGTACAGGGTGGGTTTGGCCGTAGTTTAGCACGATGGCTGTAGTGTCGTTGTTGTTTATTACACCATCTCCATTACAATCGGCAAATTTGTAATTAGTTCCGGTAAAGAATTGTTGCGTCCAGTCAGCACATGATTGAGCTGTCCAAGCGATGGAAGCCCCTGGGCGAATAGGACCAGTCGCATTAAATCCTAGTCCAAGAGGAAGGATGTCGTATAGGTCGCATTGCAAGTCGTTGTTGGCATCGCCAGGCCATACATTGGCACTGCATCCGTTTACATAAATCTGGTAGGCATAGGATTGTTGTCCAACATAAGGGCATGTATTATCGCGTACTGTAATGTATAAGGTGTGCGCTAATGGACTGACTAATGATCCATCCGTAATCAGTTCGATATACATAGAATCTTGAGCTCCGCCGAAGGTGGTGGCGCTGATAATACTTCCGATACCTGAAGATTCGATAGTAAAGAATGTGCTATCATTAACGTCAGCATCCGATGAGTAGATCATAAATCCGATGGTGTCGCCGGCACATGAATTGATGCTGTATGAAGGTGTTCCGTTAATCCCGCTCAAGGCAGGTAATTGATTTCCGCCAGGCAAAACCGTGATTTGGAAGTCGCGGGAAGAAGATCCGACCAAAATGCCGTTGCGGTATTCATCGACTCGGTAAACCACCACATCTACTTCTTGTTGTGTTGGACTGATAATTACATTGCCCGTAGCAGGATCTACAACAATAGGAGCGGAAGCGGTGACCGGTGTATCAAACGTCAATGGACTAGTATAAACAACCGGAGTTCCGGCAGCACTAAGGGCTGGAGCCAATGAAATTACCAGTGAATCATTCTCTGGATCAAAGGCGCCATTGTTGATGGTGTTGGTAGTTCCAGCATATAAGAAGGGCACTGGGTTGTTTGAAAAGCGTGCAGATGAATTAAAGGGCGCGTTGAGATTATTCAACAGAGCGCTGAAGTATGCAGCATCGTTGGCTGGATTCTGAATATTGGTGATGGTTCCATTGCGGCAGCACTCCGTATAATCAAAGGTCCAATCAGCGCAAGCTCCTGGTAGGGTCACGCTCCCGATGTACACCCATTTCTCAATACCATTGATGGTGCCGGTATTACAATTGGTTAAACCAGCTACTTGTGGACAAACAGGAGCTACTTGTTGTGGTGAAGAAAGTGTTGCATTCAACGTGATGACCTGTGCAATCGGGTTGCACGAAGAATAATATTGAACGTCAACAGAGACAGGAGCGCTAATCCCCTGGCAGTCTCTATAAAAAGTAAACTGTACCTCGTAGGTGTTTCCGTTTAACCAGGTGTAGGTTAATTCACCGCCCATCGCATGAGAAGCAATCATACGCTGAGGCTGCAGAAAGGATACTAGTAATAACAGGTAGAGGCTAAGTTTTTTCATAGTGGCTGACGTTATTTTTAATTGGCGGTTTATCACGATACAAACGTACTTCCTAGATGGTGTATCACCAATTACATTTTTGGACATTTGTAGATTCAAAAATAATACATAAAATTGTATAAATATTTGAAAATTAGAATAATAGTTTGTTTAAAAATAAAATATTGTAAAAAATGGCTTTGAGTAAGCTCGTTTTACTCTTCCAATCGCTTAGTTTGAAGGAGATGGCAGTGTATCTGCCAACGTCGGATAAAGAGGTTAAAAAGTTATTTGACTACCTCCAAAATCTCCGTCAATCGACTGATTTAGAGAGGTATAGTCGAAAAGATGCGTACATAGCGACGTATGGAGTGGCGCCTTATAACGATCAGCGTATGCGGTTGTTGGAGTCGCGTTTAGTGGCTCAACTGGAGGAAGTGATGTTGAATCAACAGTTACAAGAAACCCCGCTGGTTCAGTCTTCGCTGCGAGTACAGGCATATCATCGGCGCAATCTTTCTAAGTCGTATCGTTTTGCCTATGCCTTTTTTAATAAGCAGTTAGAAGCAGATGTTCAGCTCGATCGTCATTACTATAAATACCGGTTGGCTCATCAGCACCTGGATTATCAAAGTAAGCATGCTGCCGACCGGCAATCTTTGCCGTTTGATCAGGTAGTTGATGCTCTGGATAGTTGGTTTATAGCTGCCAAGCTTAAGCACGCGTGTGAAATCATCAATGCGCGAAATGTGATGGAAGTAAAGGCGACCTTGCGGATGATAGATCAGGTAAGAGAATGGGCTGATCAAGAGCCTTTTGCAACGGATCCTGCGGTGATGGTTTATCGTTGGGTTTATGATTCCCTCACAAAGCCGGAAGACGAAATGCCATTTGAACAACTTAGTACTTTCATGCGATTGAATGGCCACCGATTTCCGCTCCAGGATCAACGCGAAATCTACCAGTACTTGAAGAACTATTGCATCAAAAAATTAAACACAGGACTCACGACGTTTACTCGTAAACTCTTTGATATCTACCGTATGACGTTGGATAATGAAACGTTGCTAAAAGAGGAGTACATGTCTCCCTTCGAGTTCAAGAACATTGTTACCATAGGATTGCGCTTGGGAGAACACGACTGGGTGTCAGCGTTTATCCCAAGTCATTTGAAATACCTGGATCCTGTTCAACAGAAAAATGCCGAAGTGTACAATTCCGGTAACCTCTATTTCTTTAGAAAGGAATATAAATCCACGCTTCGGTTATTTCAGCAAGTTGAGTTTACTGACGTTTTCTATGCCTTGGATGTTCGTTCCATTATTTTGAAAACCTATTTTGAGCAAGGGGAGGAGGAATTGTTTAACTATCAGGCAGCGGCATTTCGGACCTATCTATCTCGAAACAAGGAAATTTCAGAATACCAGCGAACCATTTACCGTAATTTCATCCGGTTTGCGGCGCAACTGGTGAAGTCGGATGGAGATCCGGCTACGTTGGCAAAAATCATTGCTGACATGGATTCTGTCAAGCAAATCGCCGATTTGCGCTGGCTACGGGAGAAGGCAGATAAATGGCTTCAGGCTGGTTAATTCAGCATGGGGTTAACCAAGTTTTTGCGAAGCTGACAAATGTCATATTGCCATCCATTAATTATATGTACAATTACTCGAAATCATTCTAAAAACGAACATTCGTGACAAATACGTGACAGTCGTCCGTGTTCAATTTAGACCTTTGCTGCCGCTAATTCTGCGTTATTTTGTTGCCTCTACGCGTCATCGCCTTTACTCATAAAAGTACTCCACTGACGGAGTTGAACCGCTTTTTTTTGGCGGAAGAGGTTCGCTCTGAACGACTTGCAACGCTACGCGAATCCTTGGGGCTTGATGAATTGCTGTACATCCCGACTTGTAACCGAATTGAGTTTGTTTTTACGACAGCTGTTACCTGTGACGAGGATTTTTTACATCGTTTCTTTACCGTGTTTCAACCTTCTTGGCAATTGGAAGACTTGCATTTTGCAACTCGTCATGCCTTGGTTTTTGAAGGAACCAATGCGTTGGATCACTTATTCCGTGTCGCCTCCTCGTTGGATTCATTGGTTGTCGGCGAACGTGAAATCATCACGCAGGTGCGTAAATCCTACGATGAAGCAAAAGCTGCCGGTCATACGGGTGATGTGATTCGTTTGGTTGTGCAAGCTACCATCCACACTGCAAAACGAGTGTATACCGATACAAAAATCGCAGCGAATCCGGTTTCTATTGTTTCGCTCGCTGAGCGTAAACTACGTGCACTGCACTTGCCAAAACACGCACGTGTTTTGATCATTGGTGCCGGTGAAACCAATACCAATCTATGTAAATACCTGGTAAAGCAGGGATATACTGACTTTACCATTTTCAATCGCACCCTGCAGAATGCCGAATTATTGGCTACTATGTTGCGTTCGGAAAATGTAAAATCTGCAGCCTATCCTCTGGACGCTTTGTTGGACTATCGCCGTG
This sequence comes from Candidatus Pollutiaquabacter sp., assembly GCA_947465495.1. Classification (GTDB taxonomy): domain Bacteria; phylum Bacteroidota; class Bacteroidia; order AKYH767-A; family 2013-40CM-41-45; genus Pollutiaquabacter. The sequence continues at coordinate 35,591 of CANIAS010000006.1, forward strand.
GATTTGATCTGCTAGTTACCTGCACCGGTGCTGCTGAGCCCGTGGTTACTTCGTCGAGCTTTGAGGCGCTATTAATGGGTGAAGGAGATCGCAAGGTGTTGGTCGATTTAGCCATGCCTGCCGACATTCATTCAGACGTTCTTGAAAAATTCAATAACGAGTATATCGGCATCGAAGAATTGCGTTCCATTGCTGAGAAAAATCTTTTCGAACGCCAGGCCGAACTGACAAGCGCTGAGAGAATCATTGAAGAGCAAATCACGTTTTTTGCAAAAACATATCAGACACGTTCCTTGGAATTGCGCATGCGTGAAGTTCCTGAAAAGGTGCGTGAAATTAGGGATCGAGCACTTAATGATGTTTTTGCCAGGGATATTGAATCCCTCGATGATCGCTCTAAGGAAGTATTGGAGAAGGTTATTAGTTACATGGAGAAAAAGTACATTAGCGTGCCAATGGTGATGGCTAAGGAAATTCTCCTGGACAAACGTTGAGCATTCAAGCATTTTTGGTCACCATGAATAAAGTTCGAATCGCCACCCGCGGGAGTGAACTTGCCTTATGGCAAGCACGATACGTGCAACAATTGCTTCAAGATATAGGCGTAGAAAGTGAGCTGAATATTATCAAGACGCAAGGGGATCGAATTCAAGATCTTTCCTTTGATAAACTGGAAGGCAAAGGTTTTTTTACCAAAGAAATAGAAGAAGCGTTGCTTCAGGGAACGGCCGACCTTGCTGTGCATTCACACAAAGATTTGCCCACCGAACAACCCGATGGACTTGTGATCGCAGCAGTTTCCGACCGAGAGGATCCTTCTGAATTGTTGTTGATCCGTAAGGAGGCCTTTGACCGGAAGTGTAAATTTCATGTCAAGCAACAAGCAGTGGTTGGCACATCATCGGCTCGTCGAAAATCACAACTGCTTTCCTTTCGACCGGATGTCATTTTGCAAGACTTGCGTGGAAACGTACCCACGCGTATTAATAAGTTGCGCGAAGGACAATACGATGCAATCCTGTTGGCCGCCGCCGGTGTAGAGCGACTTGAGTTGGACCTGTCGGATTTTATGGTTGAGAAGCTTGATCCACGTGAGTTCATTCCCGCGCCTGCACAAGGTGTCCTCGCCTTGCAAGTGCGTGCATCAGATGTCGAGTTAGTAAAGGTTGTTTCAAAACTCACTAACCATGAAGTAGCAAACATCATCGGCCTTGAACGGAAAGTGCTGAATTTGTTTCAGGGGGGCTGTCAAATGCCGGTAGGAGTTTATGCTGAATACGACGACGAGCGGGATGTGTATATCTTACGTGCATCACGCGCAATTACTTGGGAAGATCGTCCCGTAGCAGTATGTCTGGAGTCAGATAATATTGACACGTTACCCTACCATGCGGTGGAGCGAATAAAGAATATTCGTCCTGGCGCCGTGTTTATTACACGAGAAGTAAGTATGAATAGTCATTTCCGTCTCGTGCTAGAAGGGAACGGTTTTTCGGTGAGTGGAACTCCGCTGATTGAAACTCGTATTATTCCGTTTCGCAATTTGCCCGACCATACTTGGATTTTTTTCGCTAGTAAAAATGCTGTCAAGTATTTTTTTAGGCAACAACCTGATGTGAGTGGAAAGAAATTCGGATGTATTGGTAAGTCAACAGCTGATGAGTTGCGTGCCAATGGTTACCGTGCTGAATTTATTGGCTCGCAAGCTGATACGCGATTAATTGGAAAGCAATTTGCAGCGCGAGTAGGCAGCGAACGGGTGCTGTTTCCCCAAGCAAAGGGAAGTATGCGTTCGGTTCAATTGCAATTCGTTAAAAAAGACCAAGCCATCGACTTACCAGTTTACGAAACGCTGGAGCTGGGAGTAGATCAGATTCCAGCTGCCGATATTATGGTGTTTACGTCTCCGTCAAATGTGGAAGCGTTTTTCGCTAAACATTCAGTTAGCAAACAGCAAGCTATTGTCGCAATGGGTGACGCTACAGCAGCGACCTTGCGAAAATATAACATTCATCATCCGGGCATGCCGGACACGTTCGATGAAGCCGGATTGGCGCGAGCGGTTTTCGGTGTTTCTGCCAGGGTCGTACGATTGTAAGTTTTAAAGGCCCGACTATCATTACTTCAAAATCACGTTACACATGAATATTCGTCCACGTCGACTTCGCAAGCAACCAATCATCCGCGAGATGGTAGCCGAGACGCGCCTTTCCAAAGACATGTTCATCTATCCATACTTTGTAACAAAAGGCTCGGGCCTCATTCAGTCAATTGAAGCAATGCCAGGCATTCACCGATTCAGTGTTGATACCTTGATAAAAGATGTAGAGCAAGGCCTGAAAGTGGGAGTCAACAAGGTGCTATTGTTTGGTGTTGGCGAAGAAAAGTCAGAAGATGCAAGTTCGGCCCATCATGATCATTCGGTTGTAGCGGAGGCTGTTCGTCAACTCAAGAAGCAATTCGGCAGCGACTTGTATGTCATCACCGACGTTTGCTTATGTGCGTACACCACGCATGGACATTGTGGAGTTATTGAAAACGATTATGTGCAAAACGATCCGTCCGTTGACATTTTGGCAAAAATGGCGTTGACCCACGCTCGGGCTGGCGCTGATATGGTCGCTCCGAGCGATATGATGGATGGTCGAATAGCTGGTCTGCGAAGTTATTTGGATGACAACGGATACCAAGACACGCCAATCATGTCGTATGCCGTTAAATTCGCTTCAGCCTATTATGGCCCTTTTCGTGAGGCTGCTGATTCTGCGCCTGGTAAAGGTGACCGGAAATCCTACCAAATGGACTTTCGAAATGGCCGGGAAGCCATACGGGAAGCGGCTTTGGATGAAATGGAAGGAGCTGATATAGTGATGGTTAAGCCTGCATTGGCGTATTTGGACATTATCCGTGACGTACGGCAGCAAACGGAATTGCCGGTAGCCTGCTACAATGTTTCGGCGGAATATACCATGGTGAAATTGGCGGCTTCGGCTGGACTCATTGATGGTCAGCGAATCATCATGGAAAACATGCATGCTTTCGCCCGAGCGGGTGCAGACATTGTTATCACCTACCACGCCCGGGAGATTCTGGAACAGCAGTGGCTTTAACTCGATTTTTTTCGGATTGAAATCCGGGAAACCAAGGGAATCGATTTTAGCGTGATATCCTATCTATTTTCATGGCAGAAAGCCATGAAATCCCTATCTTTGCGCTCCAATTAAGAGCCCTATTTATCATGGCACAACAGCAAGAAGTGATTGATAATGTGATTATCAAATTCGCCGGTGACTCCGGTGATGGAATGCAGCTGACCGGTACGCAGTTTACCAATACGGCAGCTATGCTTGGAAATGACTTGAGTACATTTCCTGATTTCCCTGCAGAGATTCGCGCCCCACAAGGCACGCTGGCCGGTGTATCCGGATTCCAGTTGCACTTTGGTAGCGTTGAGATTTTTACACCAGGTGATTTTTGCGATGTGTTAGTCGCCATGAATGCTGCGGCATTGAAAGCAAACCTTCGTAACATTCGAAAAGGTGGCACCATCATCGTCAACATCGATGGTTTTGATGCCAAAAACCTTCGACTGGCCGGTTATGGTGATGTAAATCCATTGGAAAATGGATCGGTCGATAATTTCAATGTGGTGAAAATGGATGTCACTAAAATGACACGCGCTGCATTGGATGGAAGTGGTTTGGGAGTCAAAGAAATCGATCGTGCGAAGAACATGTTCGTACTCGGATATCTCTACTGGATGTACAATCGTTCGATGGATCACACCATCAAATTCATTCAGGAGAAATTTGACAAGAAACCGGATATCCGCGATGCTAATTTGAAAGTGCTTAGTGCAGGATATAATTTCGGAGAAACCCGCGAAGAAGCTACCTCACGTTTTTCCATTGGTCCTGCCAAGATTGCTCCTGGAACTTATCGCAACATGATGGGTAATCAGGCGGTGGCAATCGGATTGATTGCAGCTGCACAAAAGGCAGGCCTTCAATTGTTCTATGGAACGTATCCTATTACGCCCGCTTCCGATATTCTTCACGAACTTTCACGTCACAAGAATTTTAACGTTAAGACGTTCCAAGCAGAAGATGAAATCGCTGGAATTTGCTCCGCCATTGGCGCTGCATTCGGTGGTGCATTAGCTGTAACTGGATCTTCAGGTCCCGGTATCGCACTCAAAACGGAAGCCATGGGTCTTGCACTGATGCTTGAACTTCCGCTGGTAATCGTGAACGTTCAACGCGGAGGTCCTTCTACTGGTCTCCCTACTAAAACAGAACAAAGCGATTTATTGCAGGCCGTTTATGGTCGTAACGGAGAATCTCCAATTCCTGTTATCGCTGCCGCTACTCCTTCTGATTGTTTTTACATGGCTTATGAAGCTTGCCGTTTGGCCATCGACTTTATGACTCCGGTAATGCTCTTGACGGATGGTTATATCGCCAATGGTGCTGAGCCGTGGATGTTCCCGAAAGCAGCAGACCTTCCTGAGATCAAAGTAAATTTTGCCAAGTATGTCGAAGGGGAGAAATTCCTTCCGTACAAACGCAATGAAAAATTATCTCGTCCGTGGGCGATTCCTGGCACCAAAGGCCTTGAACACCGCATTGGTGGTATCGAAAAACAACACGAGACCGGCAACATTAGTTACGAAGCAGCCAACCATGAATTCATGGTGGCCATGCGTGAAGACAAGGTTGAAAAGATCGCTGATTATATTCCTGAAATCAAGCCGGAAGTTGGTACCGATAAGGGCAAGCTCTTGGTACTTGGTTGGGGATCTACCTACGGTGCTATCAAGAGTGCAGTCCTGCAAGCGCGTGAAAAAGGCATTGACGTAACATTCGCGCACATTCGTTACATCCGTCCGTTCCCTAAAAATCTGGGTGAGTTCCTGAAGAATTACGATCAGGTACTTATTCCTGAAATGAACCGTGGACAGTTAATCAAGATGATTCGTGATAAATACCTGATCCCGGCCATCGCACTCAACAAAGTTCAAGGTCTTCCATTCAGTGCTGAAGAAATTCTTTCACGCATCGAATCGTTGTCCAAATAATTATTCTCCGATCCATTTCACACTCCATTGATCCATACTATGGAAAATACTACTGCTGAAAAATTCACCGCCAAAGAACTTGTAACTGACCAGGAAGTCCGTTGGTGCCCTGGTTGTGGTGACTATTCAATCCTCAAGCAAGCTCAAACTGTTATTCCAGAACTCGGCATTGCCCGTGAAAACATCGTGTTCATCTCCGGTATCGGATGTTCTTCCCGTTTTCCATATTACATGGAAACATTCGGAATGCACTCTATCCATGGACGCGCAACTGCCATCGCTAGTGGATTGAAAGCAACTCGTCCGGAACTCAGTATCTGGTTGGTGACAGGTGACGGCGATGGACTCTCCATCGGCGGCAATCACACGATTCACTTGTTGCGCCGCAATTTCAATTTGAACGTACTCTTGTTCAACAATGAAATTTATGGTCTGACGAAAGGCCAATATTCACCGACCTCTGAAGAAGGTAAAGTCACAAAATCTACTCCGATGGGTTCGGTAGATCATCCGTTCAATCCAATTGCCTTGTGCCTTGGAGCAGATGCTACTTTCGTTGCCCGTTCTATGGATCGTGATCCGAAACACTTGCAAGCGATTCTCAAACGCGCTAATGACCATAAAGGTGCTTCCTTCGTGGAAATTTACCAGAACTGTAACGTCTTCAACGATGGCGCTTTCGAAGTCTTTACCGAAAAATCCAGCAAGAAAAAAGAAACCTTGTTTATGGAATCTGGTAAGCCACTCGTGTTTGGAGATAACAATGAACTTGGTATAAAACTCGATGGATTCACCCCGGTTGTTGTTAACCTCACGGAAGGCGCTTCTGAGAATGACCTCTGGATTCACGATGATCGTGACCGTGTTAAAGCTGGTATTCTGGCTCGCTTCTTTGATAATCCACGTGCAATGAGCGAACATCATCTACCACGTCCATTCGGTGTCTTCTATGTGGAAGATCGTCCAGTGTACGAAGAAAAAATGATTGCGCAGTTGGAGAGCATGACAGCGAAGCGTGGTGCCGGCGATCTGGACGCGTTGCTCCGTGGTCGTGAGACGTGGACGATTAGCTAAATTTGTACCATCAACGCTGCAGTAAACAGTACTAAAAATTATAGACGGATCGAGCGAAAGCTTGGTCCGTTTTTTTTATGATAAATACTTGGCAACAATTGGCATTCTTCGTCCACTTCCGAATGCTTTTGGCGACACACGTAGAATGGGAGCTGTTTGATGGCGTTTATATTCGTTGGTGTTTACCATTTTTAAAACACGTCGAACCAGTGATTCATCGAACCCCATAGCCAACAGGTCATCCGGACCTTTACGTTGTTCGATGTATTGATAAAGAAGCGTATCAAGGATTTCATAATCAGGCAACGAGTCGGAGTCCTTTTGGTCGGGCCTTAACTCAGCCGATGGAGCTTTGGTGATGATGTTAGTAGGTATTATCTCTTGTTCCCGATTGATGTACTTTACGAGTTCGTAAACTTCAGTTTTATAAACATCGCCAATGACGGAAAGCCCCCCGCACATATCGCCGTACAATGTCCCGTAGCCGACGGCCATTTCGCTTTTGTTGGTCGTATTGAGCAGGATGGAACCAAACTTATTCGATTGAGCCATCAGTAAAATACCTCGTGTCCTTGCTTGCAGATTCTCTTCGGTGATGTTGGCAGGAAGTCCTTCAAAGGCGGGGGAAAGGGCAGATAAGAAGCTATCAAAAACCGGCTCGATGGGAATGATTTCAGATTCAACACCGAGGGTATTCACCAGTTGTACAGAGTCGTCAATAGAACCTGACGAGGAGTAGCGAGACGGCATCAACAGGACCTTGACATTCTGCGGTCCAAGTGCTTTGGCTGCAAGGTAAGTAACGACAGCAGAGTCGATGCCTCCCGAAAGTCCTAGGATGGCTTTCTTGAATTGTTGTTTGCTGAAATAATCAGAAATGCCAAGAATCAATGCGTCGTGTATGCTTTGATATTTATTGGTGATACTTGGTGTTGATGGAGTGCCCTTTGCCACGTGTAGGTCACCGTTGGTGAATTCAACCAGGGATAATGATTCTTCAAAAGAAACGGCTTCAGTAATCACGTGGCCACTGCGATTAAAGGCCAGCGATCCGCCGTCAAAAATTAGTTCGGTTTGTGCGCCAACATGATTTACGTACACCAATGGAAGCTTGTACTTATGTATGTTTTTTTGAAGAATGGATTTTCGTTGCGCGGCGTGTGCATAATCGAAAGGAGATGCGGCGATGTTGATGATGATCGACGGGTTTTCCTGAATCAATTCATCCATCGGACAACTGGTGTAAAGCGGATCGTCGTCAATGTTCCAAAGGTCTTCACAAATCGTCAAGGCTATTTTTTCAGACCCGATGGTTACGCAGTGAAAATTTCGGTTTGGTTCAAAATAACGATACTCATCAAAAATGTCGTAGGTGGGAAGGAGGGCTTTGTGAATCGTATCGGTGATTTTTCCGTTTTGCAATACACACGCCGAGTTGTAGAGGTTTTTCCCTTCCTTTTTAGGATTCACCGTTGGTAAGCCAACAATTGCTGCGATACCGGTGCATTCGAGGGCTAATTTTTCAACGGAAGCGTGACATTTTTCAATGAAGTGTGAGAACTCCAGAAAGTCGCGCGGCGGATAAGCACAGGTGGATAGTTCAGCGAATACAATAAGATCGACACCGGCAGTTTTCGCGGTCCGTAACTGTTGAAGCATCTTATTGGTGTTCTGCTCGAAGTCACCAATAATGTAATTCAGTTGGGCTAGTGCGATTTTCATGGACATAAAAAAACCGTATGGCTGGTGGCCATACGGTCGTAAAGGTACAATCTTCCGGAAATCTAGAAGAGGATGCCGACCATCAATCCTAATTGATTGGCGAAAAGTTTGCTGTTTTGTAAGAGAGCATCGTCTGCATTCTTATCAGAGATGGTGAGGAAGCCGTTGTTGAAGGTGATTCCGGAGATCAGGTTAGTGGTGCCGGAAAGGTTGTATTCGATACCTGCACCAATAATCATGCTCATATTAAAGAAATTAATATCGTTGTTAGTGTCGTCTTTGCTAACGTCTGTAGTTGTGGTGTTATTAAAACCAGGATATTGCGTCTGTGTAGAATAAGATCCTTCGTTATAGGCGTTGAAGTTAAAGCCCGGGGCCACACCTACTTGCAGGTAGTACTTTATAAGCCCAATTTGGTTGGTTTTTAAACGCAGGGTGAGAGGCACTTCAATGTATCGTATTTTTGATTTTTCCTCGTAAACCGTGGTGACAGTTGTGCTGTCGTTCGGCTTACTGGAAGTTTGTTTTTTCAATTGCCCTCCTTTGTAGCTGATGTCGATACCTGTAGAAAAAGCGTAGTTGTTTGCAAACTTGAAGTCGGCAATGAAACCGTACGAGCAACGTAATAACATGCCATCGCTCTCCACATTGGAGTTTCCGCTACGTAGCCAGCATAATGCCGGGTTTATTTTCATGCCAAAGTGGAAGGCGGGATCTACATCTTGGCTGGTAGCTTGCGCGAAGGTTGAAATGTAACTGAGGGTAAGGATGCTAATTAGGAATATCTTTTTCATCTTTGCATGGTTTTGTTACCGCAATGATACTAATTAATCGCTCGAAAATTCCTTTTGTCGCTGGCATCTTGTTGGCTGCGATCACCACGTTATTAACAGGTTGTGGGGGCCGAGAAAAGGACGCCACCGTGGGGGAGGTAAAAGCGGTTGATGTTTCGGTGAAACGTTTTGAGCAAGATCTTTTTAGTGATAGTCTATTGCATGGTTCACGACATGCTTTTCTGAGAAAAAAGTATGGTTCTTTCTACGATATTTTTGTTTGGCAACTGACACGATTGGGTGATCGGGATTCTATTCGTATCGATGAGAATCTTCAGGCCTTCGTCAGCGATACCAGTTTCATGGCTGTTTATGCAGCCACTCAAAGTAAGTACCAGGATTTTACAGACTATGCTATACGACTTTCGGCTGCTTTCAAACGTTATGAGAAGGCTTTCCCAGGTAAAACGATTCCGCAACTGCTCACTACGATTTCGGTATTTTCATATCCAGTGATTTGTGATTCACAACATTTAGCGATTGGACTAGACATGTATTTGAATCCCGGCTCGCGATTTTATCCTACGTTGGAGCCGCCATTGCCTGCATATTTGATGCGGAGGATGCGGGCGGAGTACATCGTTTCAGATGGTATTAAAGGATGGTTGCAGAGTGATTATGCCGCGGATGAGGCTCAATCTGATTTATTGCAAATGATGGTCTCAGCCGGTCGTGTTCAGTTTTGTCTGAAAGAACTGCTTCCTGAAGAGGCTGATACCTTGCGATCTGGATTTACAGAAGAGCAAATGATATGGTGTGAAGAAAACGAAGGGAAAGTATGGAGCTATTTCATCGAAAGTCAGTTGCTGTACAACAAAGACATGAATACGATGATGAAATATGTGGGAGAAGGTCCGACCACGAGTGGATTTCCCAAAGAATCTCCAGGCAATCTGGGTCAATTCATCGGGTACAAGATTGTACAGGCGTATATGAACAATCATCCAAAATGTACCTTGCAGGAGTTAATGGGAATGACAGACCTGCATCGACTGTTTCTCGAATCGCGCTATAAGCCCAAGCGTTAATACCTAGTTATGAAGACTTCAGAAATAAAATTTACGGTAACAGTGGATGACGAATTGATCCCGGAAGTCATTCAATGGGAAGCGTCCGACAGTGGATTAAGCGGGAAGCGGCCGTGTAAAGCCACGTTGCTTTCGTTGTGGGATCCAACGGAAAACACAACTATGCGCATTGATCTGTGGACTAAAGAAATGCCTGTGGAAGACATGAAGCGATTCTTCTTTGAGAATTTTGCTTCCCTGGCCGACACGTATTTGCGTGCCACGAATGACGAAGAAGGAGCTAAGATGGTTCGTAAATTTTCGGATGATTTTGCTCGCGCTACAGGGTTGAAAGGTGAGAAGCGTTAATCAGAATTTTCCAGCGGGCTTCTGGAATATTTTATTGCTTTCTTCGATAAAGAACAATAGTTCGTCGCGACCGGTTTTGTGGTCGGCGGATGTCAAGAAAAGCTGAGGAAGTTCCTCCCAGGTTTCGCGTAATGTTTTTTTGTAAGCCTCCACCGATCGTACAACTTGTTGTCGCGATATTTTGTCGCATTTCGTAAAAACGATCACGAATGGAATGCGATTACCTCCGAGCCAGTTGATGAACTCAAGGTCTGATTTTTGAGGGAGATGTCGTACGTCAACTAGCATGAAGACATTCATGAGATTGTCTCGCTTCATCATGTAATCGCGGATCATCTTTTGCCACTTGATGCGTTCGGTCCAGGAGACTTTAGCGTATCCAAATCCCGGAAGGTCAACGAGGTACCACTGCTTATTGATTAGGAAGTGGTTAATCAATTGCGTTTTACCAGGATTAGCAGAGGTCTTGGCCAGCGAGTTGTGGCCAGTAATCATGTTAATCAATGATGACTTTCCTACGTTTGATCGTCCGATAAAAGCATATTCCGGCAGTGCCGGTTCAGGGCATCCCTCGAAAGATGGATTGCTAATGACAAAAGATGCTTCGCGGATGATCATAAAACGGACGGCAGTTGGTTGCCGAGAAGGTAAACGTAATTCCTGTAAACAGGTTAAACAACAGATGCGCCGAATTGTTTCGTCAGCCAGTCACTTAATAGACGATTGAACTGATCGGGTTGCTCCATCATCGGAGCGTGACCACATTGGTCGATCCAGTATAAGCTACTGTTAGGCAATAAGCGATTGAATTCCTCGGCAACATCAGGAGGTGTGACGGTGTCTTGTTTGCCCCATATTAAACATGCCGGCCACTTCATGTCCTGCAAATCTTCGCTCATGTTGTGTCGAATGGCTGATTTTGCAAGTGAAAGAATTCGAATGAGTTTTCCTTTGTCGTTGACAATCCCATACACTTCATCGACCAGTTCTTTGGTAGCCGTTTGTGGATCGTAGAAGGTGTATTCTACTTTGGTCTTGATGTAGTTGTAGTCTTCTCGCTTGGGGAAAGTGCCGCCCATTGCATTTTCGTAAAGCCCGGAGCTTCCGGTGAGGACAATACCTTTTACGTTTTCAGGGTGACGTTTTACGTAAACGAGTGTCACGTGGCCACCGAGTGAATTGCCAACAAAGATGATATCCTTTAATGCTTTAAAGGTGACGAAGTCGTAAACAAATTCAGCGAGTGCTTTCACGTTTGTGTTAAGAACCGGAAGTGTGTAGATCGGCATCAGCGGAATAATAACACGGTAGTTGGGTGAGAAGTGATTGACTACATCCATCCAGTTGCTCAACGCACCAAATAATCCGTGTAAAAGTATCAGCGGTTGTCCGCTTCCTTCTTCTATGTATTGAAAGTCGCCTTCCGACTTGATCTCGTATCCCATACAGGAGTTTTTCTCAAAATTAAGTAACAAAGGTACGCGACTTTTCTGGCTTGTGTAAAGAAGTGCGCGTACAGCGTGGTAAAGATGGGTGAATCAACAAGGCCTTAAACAGCCCAAAAACCAAAAGTTTTCAACAAAGTGGGAGAAAGTGGTAGGAAGTGGTAAAAAAAGGATTACTTTAGCACCACTTAAGAAACAGCAGAATGGCGGGTTTTATCGGAGAATTTCCGTGTACAGTGGATGACAAGGGTCGCTTCCTGCTTCCGTCGGGCCTGAAGAAACAGGTACCGGCGAAAGAGCAGAAGCGTTTTGTGGTCCATCGCGGTTTTGATAAACACCTGGTGATGTACACTCGTAAAGAGTGGGAGCGAATTTCTGCTGAAGTGAATTCATTAAATCTTTATGTGCGTAAGAACTTGGAGTTCGTGCGCAAATTCAATCGCGGTGCTTCTGATGTTGAGCTTGACGGTACGAATCGTTTGCTGTTGCCAAAGACGTTGACGGAATATGCCGGAATCAAAAAGGATATCATCTTATTCGCCTTCGGAACCCGGATCGAGATTTGGTCGGAAGAGGAATATCAGCGCATGATGAAAGATGATGGCGATGGATTTGCCAAGCTGGCTGAAGATGTGATGGGAGGAGCTAAAAAAAATGACGAAGAGTAATTATCACGATCCGGTTTTGCTCCGGGAAAGTGTTGATGCACTCGAAATCATAGAGAATGGCGTTTATGTGGACGTCACCATGGGAGGAGGAGGTCATACGCGGGAAATTCTGCGTCGACTGGGAGTAGAGGGAACGTTGTTTGGTTTCGATCAGGATGAAGAGGCGGGAGCTAATGCTCCCGATGACAAGCGTTTTACCTGGATTCGTCATAATTACCGGTACCTGAAGCATTTCATGAGTTTTTACGAAAAGATGCCGGTACATGGAATCCTTGCGGATCTCGGCGTTTCGTCGCATCAGTTTGACATTGCGGATCGTGGGTTTTCCATCCGCTTTGATGGACCATTAGACATGCGCATGAATCGTGCTTCGCAGGTATCTGCTTCCACGGTGGTTAATACCTATAACCAGGAAGAGTTGATGAGGGTTTTTAGGGACTATGCAGAGTTGCGAAATGCACGTGAATTATCGCTGAGAATTGTTGCTGCACGCGCAGAAACGCAGTTCTCGACCACCACACAGTTGCGAGAAATAGCGCAGCCCATCGCTGAGCGTGGTAACGAAGCACAATACATGGCTCGCATCTTTCAGGCACTTCGAATTGAAGTGAATGATGAGTTGTCAGCCTTGAAAGAAATGTTGCAGCGGGCTGCTGAAGTGTTAGCTCCAGGTGGACGATTGGTAGTGATTTCGTATCACTCATTAGAAGACAGACTGGTCAAGAATTTTATTGCTCACGGCAAATTCGAAGGCGAAGCAGAGAAGGATATTTTCGGAAATACAGCAGCTGTTCCGTTGAAAGCCGTAGTTAAGAAACCCGTGGAGCCCACACACGAAGAAATTGCACGCAACCCGCGTGCCCGCAGTGCAAAAATGAGAATAGCTGAAAAGCGCTAATTACACTATGTCGCAAAAAAAAGTGAAGGAGTCAGCGGAAAATGAAGTCGTCGATGTGGCGGCAGAGTCAGCCGCTGAGACGCAGCCCAAACGCAGGTCGTCACGACCAGCGCGTGGTTTCGTGAAATTCATCAATGTGTTCGATTGGTTCGATAAGAATCACTTTGCGAACAACATGCCGTTCATCCTGTTCTTGACCATGCTCGTAATCGGATATATCGCGAACAGTTATAATGCGGAACGCATCATTCGTAACATCGACAAGACGAAGGTGGAACTTAAAGAAAAGAACGCCGAGTTTATTTCTACACGTTCCCAATTGATGTTTAAAAGTAAGCAGTCAGAAGTGGCTCGTGCCGTTGCTGCTACCGGAGTATTTGAAAGCAAAGAGCCGCCTAAGAAACTGTTCGTTGTGGAAACAAAAGAAAATAAGCAGGACTAATAAAGCATGGAAGCCCGGAAGTCCATTCTCAAACGTATTTACCTTTCATTCTTCGCTATCTGCTTGTTCGGATGTGCGATTCTTTTCAAGATAGGGTGGATTCAATTTGTGGAGGGCTCTATGTGGAAACAGCGGGCGGATAGTCTGATGCTTGATTATAAAACAATCGAAGCTTCCCGCGGCAACATCTTTTCGTCCGATGGTAGCTTGTTAGCCACATCAGTTCCAATTTATGATTTACGGATGGATACCCGTGCAGGCGCCATTACCGATGAGATTTTTAATTCCAAAGTGGATAGCCTGTCAACCGGATTAGCATTGATTTTTAAAGACAAATCGGAACAGGAATACCGTGAAGAGTTATTCACTGCGCGTACTAAGAAAGAACGTTACCACCTGATACACCGGGCTGCCAGTTATCCTGAATTGCTTCAGGTAAAACGCCTTCCGATTTTTAACATGGGGCGTTACAAAGGTGGACTATTAATCGAACAGAGAAGCAAGCGTGAACTTCCGTTTCGTGAATTGGCGCAGCGTACCATAGGTGTTATGCGCGAAGTTAAACCGGTTGGCATAGAAGCCGCCTTTAACGATGACCTTAAAGGAATTAGTGGTAAGAGACTCATGCAAAAGATTTCAGGAAATACCTGGAAACCTGTGAATGACAAGGATGAGATTGAGCCTAAAGATGGCAATGATATCGTTACTACTATTGATTTGAATATTCAGGACGTAGCGGAGAGTTCATTGGAGGAACATTTGCGATTGCACAATGCCGATCATGGATGCGCCGTGTTGATGGAAGTTGCTACAGGTGAAATAAAAGCTATTGCTAATTTATCCCGCGAGGTCGACGGTTCCTACATTGAGAAATTCAATTATGCGATTGCTGAAGCTACAGAGCCTGGCTCGACGTTCAAGCTGGCTTCGATGTTGGCTGTCATCGACGATGGATTGGCGGACACTTCTGATTTTGTATTCGTAGGCAATGGGACAACGTTCTACTTCGGGGCAAAAATGGAAGACTCGCACCCGCCACACGCTGCTCGTCTTACCGTCAATGACATCTTTGCTCATTCATCCAATGTCGGGACTTCGCGGTTGATTTATCAAAACTACGCCAAGCACCCTCAGACATTCATTGATAAACTACACGGTTTCGGACTAGGTGCCAAATTAAATCTTCAGATTGAAGGAGAAGGTAAACCTTTGGTAAAAAACGCTAGCGACAAAGACTGGTCTGCGCTTTCGTTGCCCTGGATCTCCATCGGTTACGAATCAAAGATTACTCCGCTTCAGACCCTCACTTTTTATAATGCTGTTGCAAACAATGGCCGGATGGTCCGTCCCAGATTCGTAAAAGAAATTCGTCATCGTGGTCAGTTGGTGGAATCTTTTCCGACAGAAATCATACGTGATTCAATAGCCTCTCAGGCAGCACTTGCCAAAGCGCGTGCCATGATGGAAGGAGTCGTTGAACATGGTACAGGATCGGTATTGAATAATTCGCCATATAAAGTCGCCGGGAAAACAGGTACTGCGCGAATTAATAAACCCAACTCAGGATATGAAAAAGGAGGTGTTTCTTATCAAGCTTCATTCGTTGGTTACTTCCCGGCTGATCATCCTGTTTACAGTTGCATTGTCGTTGTTTACGCACCATCTAATAATGTCTATTACGGCGGCGCAGTAGCTGCTCCTGTGTTTAAGGATATTGCAGATAAAGTTTATTCTACGCGCATGGATCTCCATGCTGAACCCTTGGAGAAGGATACAACGGTGTCAGATCCGCTGCCAATTACCAAAGCAGGTTATCAGCAGGATATGTTGAATGTACTGGACGAAATGTCCATCGCGCATGCCCCGGCAGCAGATCAGGCAGCATGGGTCGCTACTTCAGCCGATAAGCAAAGAGTCTCAATGACTCCTCGTAAGTATAAAGATGGTGTTATCCCTAATGTAGTTGGAATGGGACTTCGCGATGCCATGTTTGTATTGGAAAATGAAGGACTTCATGTAAAAGTGACGGGTCGTGGATTGGTTACAAAACAATCAATCACTGCGGGCGCCGCTATCTATAAAGGACAAACCATTCAATTGGAATTGAACTGATGAAACAACTCAAGGACATCTTGTATAAAGCAGGCATCCTAGAAGTTGCCGGCACTACCGCTATCGGAGTGACGGAGCTTTGTTTTGATTCCCGCAAAGTACGACATGGGTCGCTATTTATTGCGGTGCGTGGAACTCAGTCCGACGGGCATCAATTCATTCAGCAAGTTGTGCAGAGCGGAGCGCTATCCATTGTGTGTGAGACTTTTCCTGAAGTGCTTCATCCAAGTGTGACTTACGTGCGTGTTCAGGATTCTGGAGCAGCATTGGGTATCATTGCTTCCAATTTTTATGATAATCCTTCTGAGAAGTTGAAGCTGGTGGGTATCACTGGAACGAATGGAAAAACGACTACTGTTACGCTGCTTTTTCAATTATACCGTCAGTTAGGTTATTCAGCAGGATTGATTTCAACGGTCCGAAATCAGATAAACGATCAGGTCATTCCAAGTACACACACTACTCCCGATCCTATCCAATTGAACGCGTTGCTTTCGGCAATGGTTGATGAGGATTGTCAGTTTGCTTTTATGGAAGTAAGTTCCCACGCAGTCGTTCAAAAACGAATCGCTGGGGTTCAGTTCGCTGGTGGTGTATTTACCAACATCACTCACGATCACTTGGATTATCACAAGACGTTCGATGAATACTTGAAAGCTAAGAAAGGATTTTTTGATAGTCTTACGGCTGGAGCATTTGCATTGACCAATATCGACGACAAAAATGGAATGGTCATGCTTCAGAATACCAAAGCGGATAAACATACCTACGCAGTTCGTAGTATGGCTGAATTCAAATGTCGGCTGATAGAAAACCACTTTTCAGGATTGCTGTTGAATTTGGATGGTCAGGATGTGCTGTGTCGGTTAGTTGGCAGTTTTAACGCCTATAACCTGACCGCTGCCTATGCTACAGCTTTGTTGCTCAATGAGGATAAGCTGAATGTACTTACTGCTTTGAGTTTGCTGGCCCCGGTTGAAGGCAGATTTGATCATGTGACTTCGTCTAAGCAAGTTATTGGAGTAATCGATTACGCGCATACGCCCGATGCTTTGGAGAATGTATTAAATACACTTCATGACGTCTCAGCGGGGAATGGCAAGATCATTACCATCGTAGGTTGTGGTGGCGATCGTGATGCGGCAAAACGTCCGGTCATGGCTCGTATTGCTTGTGAGTTGAGCGACCGCGTGATACTGACCAGCGACAATCCTCGATCCGAAGATCCCTCAGTGATTATTCAACAGATGGAGAAGGGTGTTCCGCTGAAAGACCAGCGAAAGACGTTATCGATTGTCGATCGTAAAGAAGCCATTAAGATAGCAATCTCCTTGTCGGCTCCGGGAGACATCATTTTAGTGGCTGGAAAAGGCCATGAGAAATACCAGGAAGTAAAAGGCGTTCGTCAACCATTTGACGATAAAAAAGTGATCGAAGAACTTTTTAAAATGATGGATTGATTATGCTTTATTACTTGTTCCGATACCTCGATCAATACTACAACATTCCGGGAGCCGGAGTGTTTCAGTATATCTCTTTCCGCGCAGCAATGGCTGTCATTACTTCGCTGCTTATTTCGTTAGTGTTTGGAAAAAACATTATCAAGATGCTGCATCGGATGCAAGTAGGTGAGACTGTTCGCGATCTTGGTTTGGAAGGGCAGAAAGAAAAACAAGGCACTCCAACCATGGGTGGTTTTATCATCCTCTCCGCTATTCTTATTCCAACACTGCTCTTTGCTCGACTTCTGAACGTTTACATCATCCTGATGCTGGTTACCACTATTTGGCTGGGATTGATTGGGTTTCTGGACGATTACATCAAGGTGTTCAAAAAAGACAAAGAAGGGTTGGCGGGGCGTTTCAAAGTACTTGGGCAAATTGGCTTGGGTATTATCGTTGGTGTGACGCTTTATTTCAATAAAAATGTTGTCGTAAAAGAACGGAATACGAAAGACCGAATAATGGTTGAACATGTGAACTCTAATGTAATTGAAGATATACGTTTGCACGAAGAAGCACTTTATGCTAAAGAAAGTATTAAGTCAACCCGGACAACAATTCCGTTTGTCAAAAATCACGAGTTTGATTACGCGTTTCTGATCAAGTGGATCGGAGATGGTTATCGTAGCTGGTCCTGGCTCATCTTCATCCCGATGGTCATATTGATTATTACCGCCGTCTCTAATGGCGCCAATATTACCGACGGAATTGATGGACTGGCAACTGGAACTTCTGCGATTGTCGGAGCTACGCTGGGAATACTGGCTTACGTTTCCGGTAATACAGTCTTCGCAAATTATCTCAACATCATGTATATCCCATTCTCTGGAGAGTTGGTGATTTTCATGGCGGCCTTTGTTGGAGCGTGTGTTGGTTTCTTATGGTACAACGCTTACCCTGCGCAAGTCTTCATGGGCGATACAGGTAGTTTGGCGTTAGGAGGCATAATCGCCACGTTCGCTATCGCGATTCGAAAGGAGCTGCTTATTCCAATTCTCTGTGGAATTTTTTTCGTGGAAAATCTTTCCGTCGTCATGCAAGTGAGTTATTTCAAATACACCAAGAAGAAGTACGGCGAAGGAAGACGGATTTTTAAAATGTCTCCGTTGCACCATCACTATCAAAAATCAGGATATCATGAATCGAAGATTGTTTCTCGGTTCTGGATCATAGGGATTTTTCTCGCGATTGTCACCATTGTAACACTCAAACTAAGGTAGCGATCATCTCACCACCAACCATGAACACACACACCACACCATATTTTTTAGTAGTACTCGGCGCAGCGGAAAGCGGCGTTGGTGCTGCTGTATTGGCTGTGAAGCAAGGTTTGAAGGTGCTTGTTTCGGATAGCGGAAAAATCAAAGAAGAGTACAAGCAGTTGCTGAATCGTTATGCAATTGAGTGGGAAGAAGATGGCCATTCCATCGATCGTGTTTTAAGCGCCACTGAAGTCGTGAAGAGTCCTGGCATTCCAGAAAAGGCGCCGTTGGTCAAGCAGTTGACGGCAAAAGGCATACCAGTCATCTCTGAAATAGAATTTGCCGGTCGTTATACCAAGGCTAAGATTGTTGGCATCACTGGCACCAATGGAAAGACAACTACAACATTGTTGACGTATCACATTCTGCAAAAAGCAGGATTGAACGTTGGGTTGGCTGGTAATGTTGGAAAGAGTTTCGCCTTGCAAGTGGCCGAGAATCACTTTGACTATTACGTGCTCGAACTCAGCAGTTTTCAACTCGACGGATTGCGCGATTTCAAATGCGACATCGCTATTCTCACCAATATCACCCCGGATCATTTGGACCGTTATGAATATCAATTAGAGAATTACGTGAAATCAAAGTTCCGTATTACGCGCAATCAAGGTCCCGACGATCACTTCGTGTATTGCGCGGATGATCCTATCACCGGTGAGAATCTACACTTTATCAGCGGCGCTGCACGACAACTTCCATTCTCCATCAAATCCCGCCTTACGGATGGAGCCTACTTAGAACATCAAACACTAACAATACACACCAATCAACAATCCTTCACTATGCTTATTCATGAACTCGCCTTACAAGGCAAACACAACCTTTACAATTCCATGGCTGCTGGTATCGCTGCCCGCGTATTGGACATTCGTAACGAAGTAATTCGCGAAAGTCTCTCCGATTTTCGGAATGTTGAACACCGCCTTGAAGTAGTAACTACGGTGCACGGCATCGAATTCATTAACGATTCCAAAGCGACCAACGTGAATTCAACCTGGTATGCCCTCGAGAGCATGACGCGTCCTGTTGTATTGATTTTGGGTGGCGTTGATAAAGGAAATGACTATTCTACCTTGGTTGACTTGGCCAAAGACAAGATCAAAGCAATCGTTTGCATGGGAACGGACAACCGTAAGATTATACGTGCATTCAAAGACGTAGTCGCTGAAATTGTCGAAACCAAATCTGCCGAAGAAGCTGTTCAAGAATCCTATCGACTTGGCAAAAAAGGTGATGTAGTCTTATTGTCGCCGGCCTGCGCTAGTTTTGACTTGTTTGAAAACTACGAAGACCGCGGCCGTCAATTTAAGAAAGCGGTTCGTGCACTGTGATTTGTAGTTCCATCCGTATTTAAAATGTACGTTTCCATGCAAGCTACCTGGCTAGATAAATACTTTAAAGGCGACCGAACGATCTGGAGGATTGTTTTCATGTTGTCGATTTTTTCGTTGCTAGCCGTTTATAGCAGCACGGGTACGTTGGCCTATAAGTATCAGAAGGGCAACACCGAATATTATCTTTTAAAGCATCTCATGATCCTTGCATTTGGTTTGGTGCTCATGTATGCGGCGCATCGTGTGAAGTATACATTTTATTTGAAGCTCTCAGCCATTTTACTTTGGGTCACTATTCCCTTATTGGGGTTGACCTTGGTGTTAGGTACGAATTTAAATGAGGCCAGTCGGTGGTTAACATTGCCGGGTATTAACATCACCTTCCAGACTTCCGACTTTGCCAAATTAGCACTCGTGATCTATGTAGCCAGGGTGTTGTCTAAAAGGCAGGATGAAGAGATGACGTTCAAGTCGATCTTTTGGCCACTTCTTTTGCCCGTAATGGCAGTCTGTGCTTTAATTCTCCCTGCTAATTTTTCAACGTCAGCGGTACTCTTTATTTCCTGTTTATTTTTAATGCTAATAGGTAGAGTTAAGGTGAAGCACATTCTGTCTATGTTTGGCATCGGACTCGTGCTTTTCATGTTTTACATTGGCTATTCATTTGCTACTGGTAACTTAGGTCGAATTAAGACCTGGCAAGCTCGTATCGAGCGCTTCA
The DNA here is from genome assembly GCA_947465495.1 of Candidatus Pollutiaquabacter sp. Lineage (GTDB taxonomy): Bacteria > Bacteroidota > Bacteroidia > AKYH767-A > 2013-40CM-41-45 > Pollutiaquabacter. Next base: position 56,057 of record CANIAS010000006.1, read on the forward strand.
AAAGTGCGGAAGCGGAAGATAATTATCAGTCGGATCAGGCAAAGATTGCTATCGCTAATGGAGGTTTGATTGGGAAGTTTCCAGGCAATAGCACACAGCGCAATTTTTTACCCCACCCATATTCCGATTTTATCTTCGCCATAATTCTGGAAGAGTACGGAATGATAGGCGGAGCTCTTATCCTCTTCTTATACATATTGTTGTTTTACCGTGTGATCCGATTTATCCATCATAGCCCGATGGCATTCGGTACGCTCTTGTCGGTTGGATGTACATTCATTCTCATCTTTCAGGCAATGATTAATATGGCGGTGGCGGTTGGATTACTTCCGGTCACTGGTCAGCCGTTGCCTTTGGTCAGCATGGGCGGCTCCTCCATTTGGTTTACCAGTATCGGTATTGGTATTGTGTTGAGTGTTAGTCGTCAAATTGAAAAAGAAAAGAAAGAAGGAGGAGGCGAACTTGCAGAAGCGTAAGTTGAAAGTCATTATAAGTGGTGGCGGTACGGGTGGACACATCTTCCCGGCGGTAGCCATTGCACAGTCGTTGATGAAAATGAATCCGGAGAATGAAATTCTATTCGTTGGTGCGAATGGGCGAATGGAAATGGAAAAGGTTCCTGCTGCCGGATTTAACATTGTCGGACTTAACATTGCAGGCTTTCAACGTCGACTGACGTTTTCCAATGTATTATTACCATTCAAAATAATAGGCAGTTTACTCAAGGCGCGTTCCATTGTTAAGACTTTTCGACCGGATGTTGCGGTTGGGGTTGGCGGCTATGCCAGTGGTCCTATGCTATTCGCTGCGACCTGGTTGAAAATTCCATCCTTGATTCAGGAGCAAAATTCATTTGCAGGTGTGACTAATCGAATTCTGTCTAAACGGGTTAATCGCATTTGTGTCGCCTATGAAGGAATGGAGCAGTATTTTCCCAAAAATAAAATCCGATTGACTGGGAATCCGGTTCGTGCGGACCTGCAATATTTAAAAACGAAACGCGAAGAAGCGTTCAATTATTTCGGACTTGACCCTGAAAAATCTGTAGTGCTAGTCATTGGTGGTAGTTTAGGTGCACGAACCATCAACTTGGCCATGGCAGAAGGTCTTGATCGATTCACCAAAGAGGACATACAAATTGTATGGCAAACGGGGAAATCCGGTTTTGCCATTGCTAATGAAAAGACCTCCGGAAAGTCGAATCAAGGAGTCCGTGTTTTTGAATTTATCCAACGTATGGATTTGGCATATGCTGTTGCAGACGTAGTTGTGTCGCGTGCCGGTGCAAGTTCTGTTTCAGAACTCGCGTTAGCTGAGAAAGCTGCTATCCTGGTCCCTTCGCCGAATGTGGCAGAGGATCATCAGACCAAGAATGCCATGGCACTGGTCCGAAAGGAAGCGGCTTGGTTAGTATCTGACCGTGATGCTGCCTCTCAGTTGGTTGACAAAACAATTTCGCTCATAAAGAATCAGCATAGTAAACAACTTCTTTCAAATAAAATTGCGGCCATGGCATTGCCAGGTGCAGCTGGAATTATTGCAGAAGAAGTATATCAATTGGCAGGATCATGATGAGGCGTACAATCGATTTCAATCAGATCAATTCGGTCTACTTCTTAGGGATCGGCGGAATAGGCATGTCTGCCATTGCTCGTTTTTTCAAATCCCAAGGCAAAGTAGTCGCAGGGTATGACAAGACGCGTACGCCGTTGACCGATGAATTGACCGCTGAAGGCATCGACGTACGTTATGTAGATGACCCAACGACCATACACGAATTTTTCAGTGATCCGTCTAGTACGTTAGTGGTTTTAACACCCGCAATACCCAAAGATCATCAGGAATGGGCTCATTTCCTGAAGAACGATTTTCCCATTCTTAAGCGTTCCGAAGTACTGGGAATTATTACTGCTAATTTTTTTACCATCGCTGTGGCTGGAACTCATGGTAAAACCACAACATCAACCTTGATAGCGCACTTGTTAAAGGATGCAGGAATTGACTGTACGGCCTTTCTTGGTGGCATTTCAAAAAATTATAAAACCAACCTGTTGTTGGGTAGTGCTCAAGATGGCCGACATATTGTTGTTGTAGAGGCCGACGAATACGACCGCTCCTTTCTGACCCTTTTCCCGGATGTGGCCATTATTACCTCCATGGATCCCGATCATTTGGATATTTATGGATCGGAAGAGGAAATGAAAGAAACATACCGTCGGTTCGCTGGTCAAGTAAAAACTTCCGGACAACTCATTTATAAAAAAGGATTGCCCATCGGCCTAGTACCGGCTCCTGCCATCGATTATTCCTTGTACGGACCGGCTGATCAATACGCTTCCGCTATTGTGATTCGTGACCATCAATACCGGTTTGATTGGACGAATGGACAGGATACGTATTTTGATTTGACTACTCAACTTCCTGGTCAGCATAATGTAGAGAACGCTATTGCGGCTATTGCAGCGGTAAGGGCTGTCGGTTTAACAGAATCGGCCATACGTAAAGGATTAGCTTCGTATACCGGCGTGCGCCGCCGTTTTGATTATCAGGTCCGCAGCGCAGAGCACATATATATAGACGACTACGCGCATCACCCAGAGGAGTTGCGTGCCTGCATTGCCTCTGCTCGAGATTTGTACCCCGGACGTGCCATTACTGGTATTTTTCAGCCACACTTATTTACACGCACCAGAGATTTTGTAGATGGTTTTGCTAAGAGCCTTTCGATGTTGGATCGGTTGATCCTGCTGGATATCTATCCGGCTCGCGAATTACCTATTCCTGGAGTAACGTCCAATATGATCTTCGAAAAAGTAAGTTCACCAACCAAGGTGCTGCTTAAAAAGGAAGATGTAGTCAATTATTTAAGGAACGAGCCACCTGATGTGTTGCTCACCTTAGGCGCAGGTGATATCGACCAGTTGGTTGATCCGATCCGGGAAATGATATCAAATACATAAACATGAACAAGCTATTCTCAACCATTGATTGGAGAAAGACTGGCAAAACGGCTGGCTGGATGGCGCTCGTTTTGCTGTTTTTTGTCACGGTAGGCTTTACCGATTCCAGGATGCGTGAATTGCCATGCGCTGGTTTGGAGACCACGGTACTTGATACTTCCGGCCATGATTTCATTGATGCGCAGGGTATCGGTCAGTTGGTGCTGGATAAATATGGTGAAGTGGTGGGGAAGCCATTGTCTGCAATTAACATGGCTTTGTTGGAAAAAATCATGCTCAACAACCCATTCATTGAAAGCGCAAGGGTATTTTCAACCATTGATGGGAAGCTTCATATTGAGGTAGTTCAACGCGATCCAATTGTTCGCGTGATCAACTTTAGGGATGAGAGTTTTTACATGGACGGGAACGGAGTTTATATGCCGGTTTCGGAAAATTACACTGCAAGAGTGCCCGTGGCAAACGGGTTTATATTCAATAGGGAAGCGGAAGGGAATGTTCGAGCTTATTCTGACGAAGAGTTGAACGATACTACGGTGGCTGTATCAAGAGCCTATCAGGTATTTCAAGTGGCGGAGTATATACGTCAGCATGAGTTTTGGAATTCACAGATCGAGCAGATCTATATGAATCTTAACGGTGACATGGAATTGATACCACGTGTGGGTGAGCACAAAATTGTATTCGGCGATTCCAGGGATCTGAAAATTAAATTCGAAAAGCTCTACCTGTTTTATCAGGAGGGCCTCAATAATACCGGTTGGAATAAATACACCACCATCAATCTTAAGTATCAAAACCAGGTAGTCTGCACCAAGAAATGAAAACGGAGAACTCACCCATTGTTGTCGGTCTCGACATCGGAACTACCAAAATCTGCACCATCGTCGGTCGTAAAAACGAACATGGTAAGATTGACATCCTAGGATATGGCAAGGCTGAATCCCTCGGCGTTAGCCGTGGCGTTGTCACTAACATCGGCCTAACCATTGACTCTATCAAGAAGTCGATGCAGGAAGCATCCGCTAAATCCGGCGTCAACATCGCTAAAGTGTTTGTTGGTATCGCAGGCCAACACATTAAGAGCCTTCAACATCATGGCATGGTGACCCGCCGTTCTAGCGACGATGAAATCACACAGGAAAGCATTGATGCAATCGTTGAAGACATGCACAAATTGGCAATGCCTCCTGGCGAACAAATCATCACGGTGATTCCTCAGGAGTACATCGTGGATAATGAGAGTGGGATCAAGAATCCGATTGGTATGGCGGGTGTTCGGCTGGAAGCCAATTGTCATATCATCACTGGCCAGGTTACCGCGGTGAAAAATATTAATCGTTGTGTGCAACAGGCGGGAATGAGTATCGAAGGTCTTTTCCTGGAGCCACTTGCCTCTGCAGATTCAGTACTTTCTGCCGAAGAAAAAGAAGCAGGCGTATGTTTGGTGGATATCGGTGGAGGTACCACAGATATCGCCATCTTCCAAGATGGTGTAATCCGCCACACGGCCGTTATTCCGTTCGGTGGAAATGTCATTACCGAAGACATCAAAGAAGGTTGTTCCATCCTGAAGAACCATGCTGAAAAATTGAAAATGAAGTTCGGTTCGGCATTATCTTCTGCTGAACAGGATAATGAGATTGTGGCCATTCCTGGTGCTCGCGGAAAAGCTCCGCGTGAAATCCGTGTGCGTAATTTGTCCTCGATCATCCAGGCAAGAATGGAAGAGATCATCGATTACGTATTTTACGAAATCGTCCATTCTGGATATGAAAAGAAATTAATCGACGGTATCGTAATTACGGGCGGTGGCGCACTGCTCAAGCACCTTCCACAGCTGGTGGAGTACCGCACTGGGAAAGATACCCGTATCGGTTATCCAAATGAACATTTGGCCAAAGGAGCCGAAGAGGTAAAAAGTCCCATGTTCGCAACCGCCGTCGGATTAGTCATTCAAGGATATCAGCATCTTGAACGTCGTAATGCCATTGTTGCAGGTGAGCAGAATGTGGAAGCCGAAAAAACGTTGACCGAAAAAGGTAAAATAGCACAACCACAAGATGAAACCAGGTGGTTTGACCATTTGAAAAAATTCTTCACGGAAGAGGAAGAAGACACCAAACTTTGATTCATAAATAATATCACTGATAAAATACCCACTCCATGGAATTTGATTTGAATCGCGAAAAACCCTCCATCATTAAAGTTATTGGTGTAGGCGGCGGCGGCAGCAACGCTGTGAACCACATGTACCATCAAGGAATCAAAGGTGTTGAGTTCGTCGTGTGTAATACCGACGATCAGGCATTGAGGATTTCTCCTGTTCCGACAAAGATCCAGTTGGGTGAAAGTCTCACGAACGGCCGCGGCGCAGGCTCCATTCCGGAAGTTGGCAAGAATGCCGCTATTGAGACCATCGATGAATTGAAAAAGATTCTGTTAGATAACACGCACATGGTGTTCATCACTGCAGGCATGGGCGGTGGCACAGGCACAGGTGCAGCACCAGTTATCGCACAGGCAGCGCGCGAACTCGGTATTTTGACAGTGGGTATCGTCACAATGCCATTCGATTTTGAAGGCAAGAAACGTAAACAGCAAGCCGATGAAGGTATCGAAGCGCTGAAAAAAAATGTGGATTCAATTCTCATCATTCGCAACGAACGCCTTCGTGAGATGTTTGGAAACCTTAAGCTTTCACAAGCATTCTCTCACGCTGATGACGTTTTGACGATCGCCGCCAAAGGCATCGCTGAAATCATTACAGTTACCGGACATATTAACGTGGATTTTGAAGACGTTAAAACCGCTGTTCAGAATAGTGGACACGCTATCATGGGTTCCGCTACAGCTGAAGGTGATAATCGTTCCATTCGTGCTGTTGAACAAGCGCTCGCTTCGCCGTTGTTGCACGATAACAATATTAAAGGGGCACGGTATATCCTGATGAATATTTCTAGCGGCGACAAGGAGGTGACCATGGATGAAATCGGAGAAATTACCGACTATATCCAGGATCAAGCAGGTTTGACAGCTGATATTATTTGGGGTAATTGCTTTGATGAAACACTGGGTGACCGCTTGAGTGTTACGATTATCGCTACCGGATTCAAAACCCGCGCCGAACAAGGGCATGAAGCGGTTCAGAAAGAACGTGCCGGTACTAAAGTGTATGTCATGGACGAAGAACCAAAGAAGCCGGTTGTAGTAACTCCTGAACCAGTCGTTGAAAATACCTTGCCCGCCACCTCGGAAGAGTTGTTTGAACCCGTACTAATTACTCCGATTCAACCAGTTTCCGAGGTTAAACCTGAATTATCAACTCAGGAGGATAATCAATTTACCTTTGAATTCAACATTGCTCCAACGGGTAAGCCAGCCGAGCAAAAAGAAGAGGATGCTGCCCTGGAATTCGAAATGCGTAAAGATGTTGAAGTTCATGATCTAAACACCGATGAAGCGGACGAGGACGACTTTTTCCGTAAATCACGCGAACGCCTGGCTCGACTTAAGTCGTTGAATTATCGCCTGGGTGGAAATAATCTTTCTGAATTAGAGCGTGAGCCTGCCTATAAACGTAAAAACGTAAAATTGGAATCAGTCGCTCATTCAAGTGAGTCAAACATTTCCCGTTATACATTATCTGCGGAAGACGAAAAAAAGGCACACATTCGTTCCAATAATTCCTTCTTGCACGATAACGTAGACTAATTTTTGCGCCGGCGAACCGACTCATCCCGCTTCCCCAAGTACTGACATCGTTCGTATCGGCATTTCAGCCCTCCTTCATGGAGGGCTTTTTCATTTTGTTTGTATTTTTGAATCATTAATAAAACCATCATGAGCTTAGAAGAAACAATTAATGCAGACTTGAAAGCCGCAATGTTGGCTAAACAAGAAGCCAGTGTGCGCGGCCTACGAGCGATCAAGCAAGCGGTCTTACTTGCCAAAACATCGGGCGGCGGATCTATTTCCCCAGAAGATGAATTCAAAATGCTTCAGAAGTTGGTAAAACAACGAAGAGAATCTGCCGAAGTGTTCCAACAACAAGGTCGTGCCGACTTGGCAGGGCCGGAGTTGGAAGAGATAGCAGTCATTGAAAAGTATCTCCCTCAGATGATGAGTGAAGAGGAAGTCCGTGTGGTAGTTAAGGCAGCCATAGCTCAAACCGGCGCATCGTCAGCCCAAGATATGGGCAAGGTTATGGGTTTGGTAACCAAGCAGTTGGCTGGAAAAGCGGATAATAAACTGGTTTCGCAACTTGTAAAACAATTGTTAGGAGCGTAATTCAGCTTTTTTTCATGAAACTTGTTTTTTTATTGCCGAATACTACCTTTGAAGTGTCACCTGCAGTTATTCATTTAACAACGGGATGCTCCAAGCAGGTGACGAGTGTTCCGTAAATTTAATTTATTACCACATGAAAACCGGAACTGTAAAGTTCTTCAATGAGTCCAAAGGCTATGGCTTCATTGTATCGGACGAAACAAAAAAAGAGGTATTCGTACACCACAGCGGCCTCTTGGAAAAAGTTCGTGAAAACGACAGGGTTGAGTTCGAAGAAATGGAAGGTCGTAAAGGCGTTAATGCAGTTAACGTTAAGCGAGTCCAGTAATTCGATTCCACCACACTGGAATTTTCGGGAACCGTTCACGGTTCCCGTTTTTTTTGCCATAGCTCCTGACAATTTTATGTACTTTGTAACATTGGAAAATGGTGCCTCTGCTAACGCCTGCACCGCTCCAGTTGTCCTGTATGAATAGCATGGATTTCGCAAAAGTGGTTGCTGCCGTAGATATCGGCGGAACAAATACAGTTTTCGCATTGGTTGATCGCGCCGGTCGAATTCTGCATAAGGATACAGTACCAACACGTTCTGCCATTACTTGCGAAGCACTCGTGCAGGCAGTGTCTGATCGTCTTCGTTTGACTTCGAAAGATTATCAGTTGATGGCTGTCGGAATTGGTGCACCAAACGGCAACTATTTCAATGGTACCATTGAATTCGCTCCCAATCTTCCCTGGAAAGGAGTCATCCGACTCGCACAACTCTTCACGCGCGAAATGCAGGTGCCTGCTTTCGTAACGAATGATGCAAATGCCGCTGCACTTGGCGAAATGTACTTCGGTGCGGCTAAGAATATTAAGGAATTTATTTTCATAACACTCGGAACTGGGCTGGGTAGTGGTATCGTTGTCAATGGACAGCTCGTCTATGGTCATGATGGATTCGCAGGTGAACTTGGACACACCATCATCGTCCAGCATGGCCGACCCTGTGGTTGCGGTCGACGAGGTTGCCTCGAACAATATTGTAGTGCATCCGGAATTGTAAAGACCTACAAAGAAATTATTCGAAATGCCGATCCTGAAAAATACAATGGTGACGCATTCAGTGATGTGACCTCTAAGACTATTTACGATAAAGCATTGAGTGGAGACGAAGCGGCTTTCTATGCCTTTAATTATACGGGCGAAATGCTCGGCTTTGCGCTCGCCAACAGCGTAGCTTACACCAGTCCTGAAGCAATCTTTCTGTTCGGAGGCCTTGCTGAAGCAGGTGAATTGCTATTTACGCCCACCTTACTCAGCTTTGAAAAAAATGTATTAGCCATATACCGAAACAAAGTTTCTATACTTCCTTCCGGACTACCTGAAAACGATGCTGCCCTATTAGGGGCTGCTTCGCTGGCGTGGAATGACCTTGAAAAAAACATCTAATGAATTACCGTCAATTACTAGTATTAATCCTTGCAATTATAGCTCAGTTGAACGCTTATGCCGGTGACCCCATCGACCGCTATGTCCTTATTCCATGGCCCGATTCACTCGTGCAGGCCAATGGATCGTTTTTCATAACACCTACTTCCAAAATAATTATTGCTGACGATAGTCTGTATGATGAAGCGATGATGTTTGATCAACATGTTCAAGAAATTTATG
>CANIAS010000007.1 GCA_947465495.1 Candidatus Pollutiaquabacter sp.
ATTACGCCAAGCTCTACAGTGCCTGCCACTCAGTCTGCTTGCGGAAGCTACACGTGGCCGGTGAACGGCACGACGTACACGCAGAGTGGAAGTTATACTTCGGTGAACGGCTGCGTGACAAATGTGTTGACGCTTACCATCACGCCAAGCTCTACCGTGCCTGCCACTCAATCTGCTTGCAATAGCTACACCTGGCCGGTGAACGGAACCACGTACACGCAAAGTGGAAGTTATACTTCGGTGAATGGTTGTGTGACGAATGTATTGACGCTAACTATAAAGCGATCTTCTACATCAACGACCACTCAGGCTTCTTGTGGTTCATTTAGTTGGAATAATGTTACTTATACCCAGTCAGGTACGTACACCTTTTCAACAACTAATTCAGTGGGATGTGATAGTGTAGCGACGCTTAATTTGACTGTTCGCACAAATAGTGTGGCAGCTACCTCTGCCAACGCATCGAGTACAACCGTCGCGTCGGGAGGATCGGTTACCCTTTCTGTGAATGGTGGAACCTTGGGTACCGGTGCTGCATGGAAATGGTACAGTGGTTCTTGTGGAGGAGTTACGGTTGGCACTGGATCTACCTTGGTTGTTAATCCGACCGTTTCAACGACCTACTATGTTCGTGCTGAAGGGACTTGTAATACCACGAGTTGTGTAAGTGTTACAATAACGGTTACTTCCAGTCCGTGTGGACCGACTGGGGTTGTAACCAATGCGACCAATAATACTATTTGCCGCGGAACTTCCGTAACGATGACGGTGCAAGGAAATGCCGGAACGGGTGGCACTTGGAAATGGTATAAAGGCACTCCGTCAACATGCGGATCAAACACACTGATTGGTTCAGGCGCCAGCATTACGGTTTCGCCTACTTCAACAACCTCTTATTGTGTTCAGTTGTCGGGTGGTAGTTGTGGTACCAGTTCTTGTTTCCCGGTAACCATTACGGTGCAAACTGCACCGTCTTCACCATCGTCAATTACGGGTGACTTCAGTGGACTTTGTGGCAGGACGAATGTTGTATATTCTGTCTCCAGTGTTTCGGGTGCTACTTCTTATCAGTGGACGGTGCCTTCAGGTGTTACGATTGTATCGGGTCAGGGAACGAATAGGATTGTAGTGAATTTTGGTTCAGCGTTAGGGAATAATACCAGTTGTGGATCAACCTCAATTTGCGTGAAGGCGGTAAATACATGTGGTACGAGTGAAAGTCGTTGTACTGAACTTACTTTGAAGCCAACTATTTCTGGTAGTATCAGCGGTTCCTCGCAAGTTTGCCGCAATCAATCATCTACCTATAGTATTGCAGCTGTCACCGGAGTTCTTCAGTACACTTGGACAGTGCCTTCTGGCTGGACGATTCTGAGTGGACAGGGCACGAGGACCATTAGTGTGCGTGCTGGATCCAGTTCAGGTAACATTGCTGTGAGTGCTAGCAATACATGTGGAGCTAGTTTGTCTATTCGTAAATCAGTTACGGTGAAAAGCTGTAGCCGTGAACCGGATGGGTTGGATTTGCCAAGTGTAATTGCTTATCCTAATCCTACCTCGGGTGATTGTCAGTTGACGTATCAATTGTTTGAGCCGGGGAATGTGCAGGTTTTCGTGTACGACTTATTGGGTCAACAATTATACACGAATGATTATGTCAATCAGGTGTCTGGTGAATACACTGTCCGCTTGCCATTGCAAGAGGTAAATGTGGCTCCAGGTATTTACATTGTGCGTGTTGTATTGGCAGGGCAATCGCACGATGTACGATTGGTTGTCGCTAATTGAGGGTTTTTAGTAAGATAATTTTAATAGATTTTTTATAAATCGAGCATCGGCCCCGTCGGTGGTCTGTGGTCGATGGTCGGTGGTCGGTGGTCGGTAGTCGATGGTCGGTTGTCTGTGATCTGCTGTGTTGAACTTTGAACAACACAATGGCGCTTCGACACGCTTAGCGCTCAAAACATTTGACCATGAACAAAAAAATCGCTTCAAACCTGTATCATTCGATGCAGGGCTGAAGCGACCCGTGTTGAAATGTGATTGTTGTGCTAATCTTTTTCTAGATAATTATTAGCCTCAATTTAAATAGAACCGAAAGAGCAAACTGGTTTCTGTCAATGTTGACGTAGTCGTAGTCTCTGGGATGGTATAACTGCTGCTGTAATTTTCCGTAGTGCATTTGTTCTTGTCGTAAATCAAACTGAATTCTGCACCGACAGAAAACCATTTGGAAAAGAAATATTCTCCACCAATCACTCCGGAAACGGAGGAGATGGTTTGCTTGTTGTTGTACACATACGGATCGGTGGAGGTTTCGTACGAGATTTCCTCGTTATTCATGTTTCCCATTCGATACCGTGCCCCCACTGAAAATTTCGCTTGTTCGTATGGAATCAGATAAAATCCTCCCAGACTAGCCACCAAGGCGTCGTCCGTTGGAACGAGGTTGTTGCCTGATTCTTTCGTTTCTTTATTATATCCACCTACTTGTAGTTCGGCGCGAACGGTGGGCATGAAGTCGTATTGTACAATTAACCGATTCGGCGGTATGTTGGTCAAATCAAGGTCGCTGGTCTGGAAGATGGAGGAGTGGATGCCAATCCCTAAATGCCTGCGAGGAAGTGTGTTGTCATTTTGTGCCAATGTAGGACTAGCGGCCAAACAAATGAGTGCTGTGGCTAACAATAGTTGATGCTTCATAATCATGGTTTTTATATCGCCAAATTAGCCTGGCTTCCCACCGTAGGGCAGGAGTTTGGTCAGGTTGTATACTGTGATTTGTCAGGATGATTGTTCTTCGGATGCTGCGGTAGAAAGTGCAGTTACTGCTTTAATAAATCCTAACGTGGATTTAACAAAAAACAGAACGGTGGCAGAAATAAGTTGCCTGCAAATTTGGTTGGAAGGTCAATCGTCAGCTAACGTATTCAATTGAATCTGGGATGTTTTTTGATCAGTTTACTTTTAAAATTTCATGACTACATCCTGGCCAAGCTTATGCGGCTGCCATTGCAACTGTAAGTTATTAAGTTTTGAACTTGGCGGTTTTCAGTAGATTCTTACAATGCGATTGAATTGGTCTAAATCAACTTTTTTTTAGTGCATTGGCTGGTATATTGTGTAGCATTATTTCAAATCGTTTCAGCCATGCAATTAATTCTTAATGCCCTACTTACCTTCGAGTACATGCTTAAAACCGCACAGCAATTGGGTCAGTTTCTGTGGACTACTATTTTGAATCGTTAATCATTAGGTAGCAAAAAAAGCAACCCTTTCGAGTTGCTTTTTTGTCGTAACAATGGCAAATGAACAATTATTCTTCCCAATTTTCACGCCCCACACTATGGTCCGTCGCGGATTGCTTTAGTGCAGTGGCATTTGAATAACGATCGGCAAGCGCTTTAATCGTTTTGGCTACATTCTCCCCAGTGGCGGTAAATTTACCTAGGTCAGGTTGTCCGTTTAGCGATTTTGATAATAGATCGTGGATGGTAAGCATTCCTTGCAATGTTCCACTTTGGTCGGTTACTGGTAGTCGGCCTACTTTGTACGTGCGCATTTTGCTTAGCGCTTGTGCCAAATCATCCTCTGTTCGAACGGAATAGAGTTTCTGCGATACAATGTCTCCGACGTTGAGTTCCGCATGGGGCTTGATTTGGCGATCCGCCAGTGTCAGGCAAATGTCACGATCGGTAACAATGCCAATTACCTTTCGCGAACTGTCCAATACGGGTAACGCTCCGCAATTTGCTTTCTTCATTACTTTCGCTGCGTTGTGCAATTTCGTTTCGGTGCTGCAATATTGCAGCTTTTCCGAGGTCATAACGTCTTTCACTTTCATGGCTGTTTTTTTTAAGGTTTAACACTAGCAAAGAACGATGTTCGAGATTCACAGGTGAATGACACCCATCAAGATGCTCGTTGATTCATCTCAATGCGTACTAAAATTTCTTTTAAAAGAAGAGAGGCGGGTTTTTGGTTCCCGCCTCTCCGAATCACACAGTGTATTGTCTTTTACAACAAGTAGGTCTGTGAGTTTCTAACATCATCTCAATCGATTCTTGATGGGATTCGCAGTTTTTTTACTGCTTTTCAGTTTAAAGAGTTTAGTGCTTTTTAGGGCGTTTAAATCTCTTGACTTTTCCAATCGAACGCTATGCGATGAACGATGCAATAAAATTACTTCCTCGAATTGCCTGTTGTGATGACCCAGGTCTTTTATCGCTATGATATTCGCTCCTAAGGCCTTAAATCGCTTCCTCGCATGTATTCAGCCTCGGTATTGGAATGTATCATTATTCGTAGGGTATTTTCTATCTTAGGGACCCTAAATCCTATCATTTATGCGGAAATTGTTTTCATTCTGCTTTTTCGTGGCCATACTTTGCTCGTTCATGGCAGATGCACAAACTCTCCGGGTCACCGGCAAGGTGGTATCAGCAGACGATGGAGAGGCTTTGCCTTTTGTGCCGGTAGCGGTGAAAGGTACCAGCCAGGGAACGGTGACGGACCTAAATGGTGATTATTCCTTGGATGGACTTCGTGCGACTGATTCGCTTGTTTATAGTTCCGTGGGGTATCTTTCCAGGACGCTCTTGGTTGGTGCATCCACGATTATCAATGTGCAGTTGCAGCCGAATGTGCAGCGATTGGATGAAGTTGTGGTCACTGCCTTGGGAGTTAATCGGCAAAAACGCGAACTAGGATATTCGACGGAGAAATTTAATGGTGATGAGATTGTGCGATCCAATTCGCCAAACGTACTCAATGCAATGACGGGTAAAGCGGCCGGCGTTCAAATTTCCAATCCCGATGGGGTAGATGGCGGTACTACTCGGATTACCATCCGCGGAAACAATAATATTTCAGGAAATAATCAACCGCTGATTGTTGTCGATGGAATTCCGATGAACAACGATCCTGGCATGACGGATATTGGTCGTGGCCGCGACTGGGGCTCGGCCATCAACAACATCAATATGGAAGATGTTGAGTCCATGAACATTCTTAAAGGAGGAGCTGCATCCGCTTTGTACGGTTCTCGCGGAGCTAATGGTGTCGTACTTATCTCGACCAAAAAAGGGACGAAGCAGCACGGCATTGGAGTTTCTTATAACATGACGTATAAAGTGACCCATCCCTATCGTTACCGGGATGTTCAGAATGAATACGGAGGAGGTGCTCCTTCAACATCATTGACCGCTCCTGAATTTGAATTGGGACCTGATAGCATTCCGCTATTTCCTTCGTTATCGACAGACCCTGAATTCGGGTATCCTGGTTCATCTGTTTCGTGGGGACCTGCACTCGACGGTCGAACCATTCGCTGGTGGGATGGTTCGTTGAAGAGTTGGTCGCCTCAACCCGACAATCTTCAGTTGCCTTTCCAGAACGGACATGCGATTACACAAAATGTTTCGGCGGAAGGCGGTGGCGAAATCGGTACCATGCGGTTGTCACTTACGCATACGGACAATACGCCGATTGTACAGAATAGTAATTTCAAGCAAACCACCGTCAATACTAATTCTACGCTAAAGGTGTCTGACAAAGTATCCATCAACTTGGCGGCATCCTATGTGGATTTTCATCGCTTGAATAGTCCATTACTGGGAGAAGATCCAGAGTCTTTTAGTAAAGGGCTTCTCTATTCATGGCCCCGCAGTTACCAAGGAGAAGACTTGTCAGATTATGCCTTGTCAGACGGTACTCGTAATCCGCAGTCGGGGTATCCGTATCTGTACATTGATAAATATTTATGGTGGAATTATTTTAATCATAATACAACGCTGGATCGTTCTAAATTCTTGGGCGGATTGTCGTTGAATTATGCCATTACTCCTTGGTTGAATTTCACTGGAAGATCGGGTATCGATTACACCATGGATCAATTTGTAACGCGAAATAAACCTGCTGACTTAATTGGATTATTGGATGGATATTATTCTGAAATGGCGCAGCGAGACAATAGCATCAACAGTGAGTTCTTGTTCACGGCTACTAAAAAGAATTTTTTAAATACATCGCTAAATGTAGATGTCAATGTCGGCGGTTCGAGTTGGAGTCGTGACATGCATAGCGTCAGTGCGAATTCAGGAACCTGGTATTATCCTAATTGGTACAGCCTTTCAAATTACACGGCAACGGAATATGGCCAAGATGCCAATGGAAACGTGGTTGTCGTTAAAGCAGGAGATGATCCGTCAACCCTGATACCTAAGACAAATTCGTACACCAAAAAGATCAACTCCATCTATTCATTTATTCATATGTCGTACAAAGATTATTTGTTTGTTGAGTTGACCGGAAGGAATGATTGGTCGTCGACCTTACCGTCGGATGCGAATTCATATTTCTATCCGGGCGTTTCAGTGAGTTATGTAGCTTCCGACGCATTGCCTATTACCAACAAATGGTTGAGTTATGTGAAAGTCAGGGGAGGAGCTGCACAGACGGCTACCGATACTGATCCGTATCAAACGGAGTTTTATTATACCTCCTCACTCTTTGGTGGAGATCAGTCGAGTTATTTTCCATCAGTCATTCCTCCAATTGCACTTAAGCCGCAACGGGTGAATACCTACGAGGCGGGTACAAATCTTGGTTTTTTTGACGATCGCATTGTACTTGATTTCACGTATTACTACAAGTACTCGTTTGATCAAATTATCAATACACCCCTACCGCTTTCGGCTGGGGCTTCCTCAGTGCTCATCAACGAAGGTGCTTTGTCAAACCGCGGTTTCGAAATCTTGTTGAATGCAACCGTGTATCAAGGACGAAACTTAATTTTTAAGAGTGGACTTAATTTCACGCGTAACCGCAACCGCGTAGAAAGTTTGGGCGATTATGCAGACACTTATATTCTTGCTGATATTTGGGGAGAGAACGGACCACAAATGGCACTTCACGAGGGGGATGATTTCGGAACCATTGTCGGTTGGGACTATGTGTATAATAATGGTCAACCTGTCGTTAACGAGGCTGGTACAAAGTACTTGATTTCTGATAGTCGGGTGCCGATTGGAAATGCGAGTCCGCATTTCTTAGCTGGTTGGACGATGGAGCTCAGTTACAAGCAGTTTACGTTGCGTACGTTGGTTGATACGAAGTGGGGTGGCGATATCTATAGTGGGTCGTACGTCATCGGATTACAGTCTGGCCAAAGTCCGCAGACGCTGGAAGAGCGCGATGGCGGAGGCTTACCGTATACCGACCCTTCGGGTGTGACGAGCAATTCAGGAGTTATTCTCCCTGGAGTTCACGAGGATGGATCGCCCAATACCACAGTGGTGCATTACTACTACAAATACCTGCCGAATGCAGGAGGTTGGGGACATTTCTTGTCGAAACCGGGAGTGGTAGAGAATACCTGGATTAAAATGCGTGAAATCAATTTGACGTATGATTTGCCATCCAAGCTGGTAAAGAAACTAAAGATATTCCAGGGTTTGTCAGCCAACATCACCGGACGAGACCTGTTTTATTTTTACACCACCTTGCCAGATCATATTAACCCCGAAGGATTGCTTGGTGCAGGTAATGCGCAGGGATTTGAATGGTCTTCACTGCCGGGAGTTCGTTCGTTTACATTCGGTATTAATGCTAAATTCTGAGGAGAGGCGCCATGAAAAAAACACTGCTGATCATTACGCTTTGTATTCTTAGTACAATGCTTCCTTCTTGTCGTAAGGACTTCGAAGAGATCAACAAAAATCCAAACGGATTTACTTCTGCCAGTGACGGTTCGTTGTTTAACACCGTGCTCGCTTCCATGCGTTACGGTTGGAACGAGCAATTGTATGTGAATATTTCTGTCTTGTATAAACAAACTCAACAAACGGCATTGCCCCAAGTTCGCTGGAATAATTACACCATCGGTACGGAGGAGATTTGGTCGAATTATTATACCTCACTTCCTAACTTGCGTGAATTGGAGCGTCGTTGGGCCTCGCTGGATACAAGCAATCATGCTGTTTTGAATATGATGGCGATGGAGAAAATTGTGCTCGCCTTCAAGACCTTTAAAGTGACCGATCTTTTTGGTGACATTCCTTTTTCACAGGCTGGCTATGGCTATCAGGACATCAATCGCTTGCGACCTGCATTTGATTCACAACAATCGATTTATCAATCGCAACTCGAATCATTAGCATGGGCCGCTGAACATATTGATCCTTCGGCTGATGATGTAGAACCTTATTTGACATTTAAAACGTTCGATAATTTATTCATGGGCGATCTCCTAAAATGGAGGAAGTTTGCCAATTCACTCCGGTTGCGATATGCCATTAGGATGTACGGTAAGGAGCCAGTCCTTGCTGGACGTATTGTCCAGGAGATCATCGGTAATTTCAAGCCTACCTTTGGTGTGAATGAATTCGGTCAGTTGAATGACAATCCATATACGGAAAGCGCAGTCATGTATCCGTATCAGTTGGGTTACCGTAACGAGAGTAAAGGTTGGTCGTTCAATCAGTCAAAGGATGCACGATTGGGTTCTACGATTTGGCAGTTGCTTTCTTCCAACGATAGTGCAGACGGCAGTGGCATCTTTGATCCACGAGCGTATTATTTCTTTGATACCAACAATGATAACAAGTGGGTCGCCTATCCGAACAATCCTTCACCCGGTATGCAGCCAGACGGTGGTATCCCGTATGAATATCAGCGTGACGCTCTTTATACGCTGAAAGGGAACGATTGTCATTATTCACCGGTCAATTACCACTTGGTACGTGATCTCGATTATATCCCGGATATTTTTATGACGGGTGCAGAGGTGCTCTACCTACGGGCAGAAGCATACATGCGTGGTATTGGTGTTCCCAAGGATGTAGGACAGGCAGGAACGGAGTTTCTGAGTGGTCTTCAGTATTCCTTGAATTTTTGGTCGACCATCATGAATGGCTCTCGACTTCCATTGGGTAATTCTTTTAGTTCAGACATTACGGTTCCCTCTTCTGTGAATTTCATTTCTGTTCAGAATAATACCAACTATTTCTCTGTCGGCGAGTCACAGCAACTCGATCAAATCTATGCGCAATGTTGGTTGGATATGTTTATGCAGCCGCAAGAGGCCTTCTCTTTGGCGCGCAGAACTGGCCGTACTCCATCGGACGGCACTCCGCTTTCAGTATACAGATTCACCATTCCGCCAACGGAGGTATCCTACAATGAGGCCAATTGGCTGAGTGCATTTGGCTCTGGAGGTGATGGCTTGTTGGAAAAAGTGTGGTGGATGAATTGAGAAGGAGGAACGCTATAGTATGCGGCAGTGGGTCACCCGTCATTACTTGTACATTTCAGAATTTCACTATCTTACATCACCTAACATAACTAATTAACACCTGGTATTGCATGAAAAATTATTACTCAAAATTCCTGTGCTTGTTTTTCTTGTCGCTGCTTGTATCCTTTGGTATGACAGCACAGACCAATCAGTATCTTGATTTCGACGGCGTGGATGATTTTGTCAGTATTCCGAATGGAAGTGCTACGATTGCTGGTTCCAATGCAATTACTATTGCCGGATGGTTTTACGATAATCAGCTTTCATACGGACAGGGTTTGATGGGCTTTCGTGGAACAGCAGGAGGGTTTTATTTGATTCAGCTCAATACAGGTGCTATTGAATGTCGCTTGTTGAATTCTGCAGGTACACTCTACACTTACAATGCTCCTAACTTGACCATTGTTCCGCAAGTTTGGCAACATTATGCATGGGTATACAATGGTTCTAACATCTCCTTATACAGGAATGGAGTGCTGTTGGGCGGTGTTGCTGCAGCAGGATCGATTTCCGCTACCAACATCCCATTTACTATTGGAAAAAGTCCGTTGAGTGGTTTTAACTTTCTCTATAATGGTCGTATCGACGAGGTCTCTGTTTGGAATAAAGCACTTACGGCTACTGAAATCCAGGATATGATGACGAACGAGCTTACAGGGACAGAGCCGAATTTGAAAATGTATTACAAGTTTAACCAAGGTGTTCCTGCTGGTAACAATACTAGCATTACCAAATTAATTACCGAAGTTAATTCTCCATTGTACGATGGCGATTTGTACAACTTTGCGTTGAACGGCGCTACTTCTAATTTTAACGGCACGTTGAATACTTCTTTCCAGGCGATCTCTTTTCCTCAAATTGCTACACAATTGACCACTACAGCTTCCGTGCAGTTGGGTGCAACAGCGTCTTCGGGCCTTGCAGTAAATTATTCAGTGGAGTCAGGTCCAGCCACTGTGAATGGAAACATCGTAACGTTGACAGGGCCAGGAACTGTGTGTATTCGTGCGAGTCAATTGGGAAATGCAGCCTATGATTCTGCTACATCGGTAGTGAACTGTTTTGATGTTGTTGATCCTGCGCAGAACTTGCCCATCGTTGAAGCTCGTAATCCGGTGGATGGAGCCGACGTGTACATGCCTACCTTAGGCATGTTGCAGCTAGCAGCGAAAGTGTCCATAGATTATCCGTCGTTGTTCAATGTTCAAAATGTTCATTTCGTAGTCAACGGACAAACGTTGCCCACGGTGAATCATGGAAATGGTCATTATACTTCTTGGTGGACGCCATCGTCGTTTGGATCACATATGTTTCAAATCGTTTCTACCAGTAACTATGGAGCCACCAATACGGTGAACGTTACGGTGAACGTGACTTCTACCGCGACCGACCTTTCCAATGTTCAAGCATTCAGTGGTATTTGGTTAAATACGGATTCCATCTCAGCCATGCGCGATGGCGTGTTGCCTTCTTTTGTAGGCGCCTATGATACGATCATCGCTACATTGGTCGTTACTTGTCCTCCGGGCGGATGCGGTCCTTGGGATCGCGTGGCCAGCATTGATGCCCAAGGCAAAGATGGTCGGTGGTTTGAGATTATCCGTTACATTACGCCGTATGGTGTCCCTTGTACGCATCGAATCAACCTGACGGATTATATGTCCATCTTACAAGGTAAGGTGACATTCCGTGCTAACTGTGCTACATTGGACAATGGTTTCCAATACGAATTGAAATTCGATTTCAAAGCCGGTACGCCGCCTCACAAATACAGCAGTGTGACCAACGTTTGGAAAGCGATTTACCCTTTTGGAGATTATTCCAATTTGCAACCTGTCCCATCGTTCAACTATACCTATCCTACGGATGCTGTTGCGTCCAAATTGAAGCTTGTCAGTACTGGTCACGGTTGGGGAAGTTTGAATACCAGCAACGCAGCCGAGTTCTATAGTGCTACGCATAACATTTGGGTGAATGGGGCTAGTACATTTGCGCAGCTGAATTGGTTAACCTGTAGCCCTAATCCTGATGGTTGTTCGCCTCAAAGTGGAACATGGACCTATGCACGAGCCGGTTGGTGTCCGGGAGCGATTGCACCTTATTTCGATTACGACATGACTTCCTTCATCGCACAATCGAATGTGAGTTTGGATTACAAATTCTTTACAGGCTATGTGGATCAGTGCCATCCAAACAATCCGAATTGCGTGACAGGTGTCACTTGCAGCGATTGTAACGATGGTTTTAATCCGCAGCTGGATGTAAACTGTAATCTGATTACATTCTATGATTCTACAATTACACTTGGAATACAAGAAAATGATTATGTAGGGTTTGTCGTGTTTCCTAATCCTACCTCTGGTAATTTCACGTTGTCTTCCGGCGGGAAGTCAAACCTACACTATGACGTAACGGTCATGGATTTAATGGGTAAATCCGTGTTAGAATTTGAATGGAATGGCGACCGCCAACTGGTTGATTTAAACTCGCAGCCAAAGGGAGTGTATATCGTACGTGTCAGCAATGGCAGTTCAAATTCCTTTAAGAAAATTGTGCTGCAGTAGTTTAGCGGATAAAGTCATCCTTCAATGGGTAGATGTCCTAGGTCAAATCCCTGGATTAGGCGTATGGTTTTCGAGGCATTAGTGGTTGAAAGACTAAGTTCGGTTTTAGCCGATTGCCTGTTTTTTTAGCACTATTTTTCAGTCAGAAATCTGAACTGAAAGTGACTTTTGTCCTTAAATTTGCAGTTTTAGCCAACAATATTTTGATAAGGTTGTTTTTATTGGTTAATTGCCTATCAGTCAGCCGATTCAATTGATAAAAATGCCCTTTTTTGGCTTAAAATACCGTATTGCCGCATTTTACCTGGTAGTACTGACATTTTTTAGTCATTTCGTGTCAGGTCAATCAATGGGTGTTTCCCAACAGCCGTTGAGAAACGCCAGTGGCGAGTATTACTATCCATCTACTAGAAAAGCCACGACGGGAATTCCTGCCGGGGCACTTCGTACCATTCAAAAGCAAAACGAGCTTTTGAAAAGTCAGGGTAGAAATGTGACGGTGCATTCTTACAGTCGAGCTTCCAGTTCAACATCTTCCAGTGTATGTGGCACCTGTCATGACATGGGTGTTGAAAATGGTTGGAGTGTATGGCAAGCCCAAGAGGGGTATGCCCGGTTTCTAGTGGGAGATACTTTTTTATCGCCAATTGTTCCTGCTGCTCAGCGATTTAATATTACAACAGGAGCAGGCATTGATCGCTTGACGCCTGGAGTAAATGCTGGGGATCCTCCAATTACTGTTGTTGCCCCACCCGGATTCGGAAACAGTTCGATACAACTTGGTCAGTTAGAAACGGACGGACAAGGTGGTGGATGCCTTCCTCCTCAACAGCCTGGACAGCAACAGCAGGGGCAAGGGTGTGCGGAGCGACTTACCTATTGTTTCACCGTAGGTATTTTAGATACCAATTTCATCTACGCCTACGCCTTTGTGATGGAGAACCCTACGGATTCTGTCAGTTCGCATTTGCCGGATGACATGCCGTACGTGGAGTTTTTAATGCTGGATGCAAATGGCGATACAATTCAATGCGCCTATCAGCAGTATATCGCCAATCAAGCTTTTGGTGGTCAGTATAAGTGCAATGCTTCAAGAGCCTCAACATCAGGGGCCTTTCGTGATACGGCAATTTATAAGCCCTGGACCATCGAGGGTGTCAACCTGACCAATTACATTGGGCAGAATCTAACGGTGGTGATTACGAACGCTGACTGCACTTTGGGAGGTCACTTCGCACATTCCTATTGGGATTTTGCCTGCGGATCCAATGCATCGGTTATTAAACCCAATTGTTATCCGAATGCACCCGATACCTTAGTGGGACCGGCTCCGCCAGACTCTTCCATTTCTTATTCGTATTTGTGGTTTAAGAATAATGATCCGGTCTCTATCGGGAATACTCAGGTGATCACGCCGTATTCTCAGAATGGTGATACCTTCACGGTGAAGGTGTCTTCAGCGGCTGGATGCGATTGGTACGCACGGTTTATTCCACAGCATTTCAACATAACGACTGATTTTAATTATAGTACTCATTGTGGTTATGCGGATTTTTCGGATACCAGTTTTTCGCCATCTACCGAAGATCCTATCAGTTATTGGTCGTGGAATTTCACATCGGGTAATCCTGCGGTTTCTGCTACTGCCAGTCAGTCGAACGTAAGGTTCCCGCCAGGATCTTATGCCGTCCAGCTTATTTCAGGTACCTATTCGCCGGGTTGCCGTGATACGATTACCAAAACAATCCGAGTGCCGCAGTATCCAGTGGCAGACTTTGCTACAAATGATTTATGTGCTGGAACTCCTTTAGCACTCTTGAATAATTCCACCGTATCGGTGGGCGATACCCTCCAGACGTATCGATGGGATTTTTCGGGTGGCAATCCGGATACATCTTCCGTTCGCACACCTTCCGTAGTTTATGCTTCCGCCGGTACTTACCAGGTTTCCTTGTTTGTCAGCACTACCAATGGTTGTTCGGATTCCACACGACATTCAGTGATTGTTCACGAGGTCCCAGTTGCCGACTTTTTGGTAGACTCGGTGTGCCTTGGAGATACTATCACATTGATCAATCAAAGCTTATTTTTGGATCCGAACGATACGTTGTCGTACGCATGGACAATCCCCGGCGGACTTCCGTCGTCAACGAACGTGGAGGACACGGTGGTGGTTTACAATACTCCGCTATCATCGCAAATACAGCTTATTACTACATCGCAGTTTGGATGCGCTGACACAATTCGCCGTACAGCAGTCGTTCATCCATTGCCTGTTGCTTCTTATTCTGCACCAAGGGTGTGTTATGGAACGCCGATTGCAATATCCAATTCCTCTGCCGTATCGATGGGTGACACCGTTCAGTCGTATGCATGGAAATTCCCCAATGGTGTTCCTACTACTTCGTCCGACTCATCCCCGGTAGTTACTTTTTCCTTGTTGGATACCTCCTTCACGACCCTTGTAGTTACTACTGTGAACGGATGTAAGGATACTGCCAACGTAGCCATAGTAGCCACTGCTGATCCTTCGGCAACTTTTATTGCTAATTCATTGTGTGTATTTGATACGCTTCATGTACTGAATACTTCATCGACAAATCCACCGGGAGAACCGATGTATTTTTCGTGGGATGTTTCAGGGAGTAACTCCATGACAACCACTGATGAAAACCCCACAGTGTATTATACGATTCCTGATAGTTCGTTGATTACCCTGATCGCAACAGCAGTGGGAGGTTGTGCGGATACCATTCAAAAGAAAATTGCCATCTATCCACTTCCCGCTCCAGCAATTAATGTGTCTAACATTTGTTTTGGCGATACGGCACATGTATTGAATGCAACAACGTTGTCGCCGGGGGATACCATTTCTTCCTACCGATGGTCCTTTCAGGAGGCAACGCCTCCGACTTCCACAGTAATTTCTCCTTCCGTCTATTTCAATGCTCCAGGGGCATTCGACATTTCACTAGTTGCTACAACCAAGCATGGTTGCGTAGACTCAACCTTGTCTCAAATTGTAGTCTATCGTCCGCCTGTGGCTGCGATTAGTCCTGGTGACTCTGGTTGCGTTCCTGTATGCAGGACATTTACTGATTTATCAATTCCGAACGATGGTACGATTGACCAATGGAATTGGAGTTTTCCGGGAGGCGTACCTGTACGTTCTACGGATCAAAATCCTGGAGAGATATGCTACGATGAGCCGGGGGTTTATCCTGTTTCATTAGACATTGTAAGTTCAACAGGGTGTAAGTCCAGTTTGTTGGTGGATAGCATGATCCGTGGATATTCATTGCCGAATGCAGATTTTTCAATAAGTACACAAGGTGTAACGTATAGCAATCCTGTTTTCTGGTTCGATGATAACAGCAGTGATAATGTTGTAAAATGGGAATGGGATTTTGGTGATGGATCGCCAATTGATGCCACTGGGCCTAATCCTTATCATTCATATGCATCATCGATGACGGGTAATGATTTTTACAATTACGTTACTACGTTGTTGGTGACTACCAAGTATGGTTGTGTGGATACGATTTCCAGGCCATTGGATGTTACGCCTAATTTTACGTTCTATATTCCAAGTTCATTTACTCCTAATGGCGATCTCAATAACAATACCTTTTACGGGAAAGGGCTTGGAATTACTGAATACGAGATTTGGATTTTTGATCGTTGGGGATTGGAGTTGTATTACTGCAAGGAGAAAGGCTCCAATGTGCCGTACGATACTTGGGGAGAAGAGGGCATGCCGGCTGCATGTCAATGGGATGGGAAGTTGTTCGGAAAGACGGTCCAGCAAGATGTATATGTTTGGAAGGTCCGACTAAAAGATATTTTTGGAAAGGTGCATTCCTATCTCGGAAGAGTGACAGTCTATTATTGATCCTGTCGTATCTTGTGGTGGAAAATCTGCTGCCTAATCTCCCGCTTTTGTGCTTCCACTAAAATCCTTATTGATTGATCATTGTGAACGATACTGTGCACAGCGAATTCACGCAGCCCAGGAAGCTATGCGTTCTGCTCAGGATTCAGCTAACGACGAAACAAAGAGTAGTGCAGGGGATAAGCATGAAACGGGTCGAGCCATGGCCATGCTGGAAGTAGAAATGAATTCGCGTCAACTTCGAGAGGCGGAATCGCTTCAGGATATTTTCAGGAGAATTGATTTTAATCGTTCATCTGAAACGATTGTCCCTGGATCTTTGGTGATGACCACGCAGGGTGTATTTTTGATTGCCATTAGTGCAGGTACGGTTCGGATGGAAGATCAGACTTGTTTTCTGATAGCGCCGGACGCTCCAATCGGACGATTATTGATGGGAAAAAGAGCCGGAGATGTATTTTTATTTCAGGGCAGGGAGTTTTGCATTTTAACGATCGGTTAATCCCTCATTTAGTTTTAAAAAAACCATTAAAATCCATTTTGCACACAGTTTAATGTGGGATTGTTTATTGATATTTGTCAGCTTTAATGCTGTTTATTTTAGTAAATTCGAGAGGCATTACCCGTTATTAACTCCGTGCGATTGCATCAGAACACTTTGAAAGTTGCTCCGTCGATGACGGTTAACTCCATTCGATGGTGCTATCGCATCTTTTTATGGGTTACTGTACTTTTTGCTTCAGTGCCCGCTCAAAGTCAGTACCTGATTATGAACGAGGTTTCAAACGGAGCAGTCGGAAATCAAGAGTACGTTGAGTTTCTAGTGGTGAGCGATTCGGTGACGTATGATTGCAATAGTCCTGTCCCTCCTTGCATTGATATTCGAGGTTGGATTTTCGATGACAACAATGGGTATCATGGTAATGATGGTGTGGCAGGTGGTGCTGTCCGGTTTTCTCAAAATCCTTTATGGTCTTGCGTTCCCCTTGGAACAATCATCGTGCTTTACAATGACGCAGATAGGAACCCCGCAATCCCGGCTGATGACCTTTCGCTGTCCGATGGTAATTGCAACATCACCGCTCCCTTGAATAGTACATTGTTCGAGTCCAACACTACCACGCCAGGGGCAATTGCTTGTTCATATCCCGCAACCGGTTGGACGCCTGGAGGTAATTGGAACAATACGGTGTTGGCCAACACCGGCGATTGCGCTCGTATTGTCAACCTGGCAGGATGTGAAGTTTTTTCATTGTGCTATGGACCAGATTCGCTGAATAATTTGATTTATTTTCCGACGTCCGGTGGTCAACGCAATTGGTACTTTAATGGAGGGGATCCTCGTATTCAAGCAAATTGGAGCGGAGGGAGCTCTTCTCCATCACCAGGTACCCAAACTCCGGGTCTGCCAAATAATGCTGCTAACGCGGCTTATATCCAGCAGTTCAATAACTCCTGCATGCCCATCACTCCGATACAAGTTACAGCCTTGGTCAGTAACTCAGGATGTTCTTGCAATGGAACTGCTATTGCCCGAGCGATCGGTTCTATAGGTGGTTACACGTTTGAATGGTTTAATGGATCTTTTCAGTCCCTTGGACAGACGGATTCGGTGGCTACTGGTTTATGCCCCGGTCTCTATTACGTGATTGCCACTTCTCATATCGGATGCTCTGACACAGCAAGTGTTTATGTTTCACAAACAGGTAACGTGACGATGACTGCAACAGGTGCCACAGCTTGTGCTGGCAGTGCAGTAACTATTTCAGCAACTGCGTCATCTGCAGGTGGAAATTATCTGTGGTCGCCAGGTGGAGCAACTGCAGCATCCATTTCAGTGAACCCTGCTTCCACAACGGTATATTCATGTACCTATACCCTCGGCTCTTGTCAAACGACCACTACTGCCACAGTAACCATAAATCCAGTTCCTGCGATTTCAGTGCCTTCGTCGATTGTGTGCGCTGGTGTTGCAGCTACCTTGGCAGCTACGGTTTCCCCAGCCGGTGGTACCTATGTTTGGTCGCCTGGCGGACAAACCACAAATTCAATAACCGTCAGTCCAGCAACTACTACGAATTATTCCGTCACGTATACGTTGAGTGGTTGCACGGCATCGGCTACTAATTCAGTTACTGTAAATCCTATACCTACAGTTAGTGCCACTTCAACAACGATTTGTTCAGGTAGCAACGCAACAGTAACTGCATCAAGTTCGCTTCCGGGCGGAACGTATGCATGGTCACCCGGCGGACAAACCACCTCTTCGATTACGGTTAGTCCGGCTACAACCACCAACTATACCGTCACCTATACGCTAAACAATTGCTCGTCGACCTCAACAGGAAGAGTTACGGTAAATCCATTGCCTACGGTTAGTGTTGCTGCGTCCACCATTTGTGCCGGATCAACAGCAACGATGACTGCAGTTCCTTCGCTTTCCGGTGGAACCTATGCTTGGTCGCCCGGCGGACAAACCACGAACGCTATCAGTGTTATTCCTGCGAATACAACAATCTACTCTGTGGTATATACATTAAGTGGCTGTGCTGCCTCCGACACATCAGTAGTCACTGTCAATCCATTACCCGTAGTGTCAGTGAATTCTCCTTCCATCTGCAGAGGTTCCGTCGGCACGCTTTCGGCTTCTGGAGCAACATCGTATTCATGGTCTTCGGGTAATATCAGTAGCTCGATTACTGTATCTCCCGTTAGTACCACCAATTATACTGTGACAGGAACTACTAGTGGTTGTTCGTCGTCGACAATTTCCACACTTACTGTGTTGCCGTTACCTGTTGTTACGGTTAATTCAGATTCGGTGTGTGCAGGAGGCTCATTGAATCTACAAGCCACAGGAGCTACTTCCTATTCATGGAGCAATGGAGCTGCAGGAAGTATTATTACAGTGACACCATTTACTACCACAAGTTATACCGTTGTTGGGACTACGGCCGGTTGTACAGCCACTGCTATAAGTACAGTGAATGTCGTTCCGGCACCTGTTGTTGCTGTAAATTCTGTGTCAATTTGCAGAGGAAGTAGCGCTGTTCTAATAGCTACCGGCGCATCTGATTATCAATGGAGCAATGGCGCTACTACCCCCATCATTTCGGTTTCTCCTGCCAATACATCTACATATACTGTGGTAGGGAGTATTGGCACTTGCAATTCATCGGCTATTGCTACAGTCACCGTGCGGCCTCTGCCTATAGTCCTTGTATCTTCCGCTGTTATTTGTGCTGGTCAATCCACATCACTCAATGCCTCAGGCGCTAGTGTGTATTCATGGAGTAATGGCTCTGTGAATAATTCAATTACGGTTTCGCCAGCTGTAACAACCAACTATACGGTGGTAGGTACTACCAATTCATGCTCTGATACGGCCTTATCAATTGTAACTGTCAATCCGTTGCCGTTGGTTTCTGTGAATTCAGCTACCATTTGTCCTGGCTCAACGGCTATTCTTTCAGCAAACGGTGCTACTTCATATCAATGGTCCAACGGTGCTACGCAGCCATCCATAAGTGTTTCGCCCATGTCGACTACCACATATTCCGTAGTGGGCACAACCCTTGGTTGTTCAGCTACTACTTTTGCAACGGTAACGATTAGCACCATACTTTCCGTAAACGCCAGTGCAGACGATACCATTTGTTCAGGTTCCAGTGCGGTATTGTCAGTGCCATCAGCTAGTCCGGGTAGTACATTTTCGTGGGTCCCGACTGTAGGAGTGAGTAACCCTGCCGCGGCTAGTCCACTTGTTTCGCCAGTCGCAACTACGACCTATACTGTGACTGTGACGGACCCAACAGGTTGTTATGGAAGTGATGTGGTTACTGTGTGCATTGACCCCATCATCACAGCATCCGTAGTTGTGCAAAACGTTTCTTGTGCTGGTGGCCAGGACGGTGCGGCTACAATTTCTGCCGTTGGAGGCACTGGTCCGTTTCTATATCAATGGTCGAACGGATGTGATACTGCTCGTTGCAGCGGATTAACTCCCGGAAGTTATACGGCTATTGTAACTGATGCGATTGGGTGTACGACTCAATTATCGGCGTCGATTGTTGAGCCCACGGCCGTAGTAGTTAGTCTGATACAGGCTGATTCTACTAATTGTCATTTAGGCTGTGATGCAAGTGCTGAAGTGCAGGTGGTGGGAGGTAACGGCGTTTATACCTTTGATTGGAATACAGTGCCTCGGCAATCATCAAGCTTGGCGACAAACTTATGTGCCGGAAACTATCGCTGTGTCACGATGGATCGCCTTGGGTGTAGGGATTCAATCGATATTACTATTTATGAGCCATCCCCAGTTCTGCTTTCTCCAATAAATTCTCAGACGCCTTGTAGCGGAGGAAGTACGCAACTCTCGGTGACCGCAAGCGGTGGCGCTGATCTTTTTTCATATCAGTGGACTCCTTCAATAGGCTTGTCGAGTGCGACGGTGCAAGCACCAATCGCTAGTCCGGTGGTTGCGACCACCTATAGTGTCGTTGCAACCGATCAGCGTGGGTGTACATCCCCAACTTCAACGGTATTGGTTTATCCAGTGGCTACTGCTGCATTAGAAGTAGCGGTTATAGGTGGCGGTACTATTTGTCCAGGAAGCAGTCAGCCGCTAATAGCTAGCGCAACAGGTGGTAATGGCGGTCCGTATTCGTATGAATGGTCTCCGGCTCCAGGTCTTTCGGTAACCAACATTCCAAATCCGTTGGTGACACCAGATACTACAACGTGGTATATTGTTACGGTAGTTGATGGTTGCGCTGCTGTAACTACCGATTCTGTGGTGGTGGACGTTTATCCATCGCCCGTTGCAAGTTTGTCTGCTGACGTTTTTGCTGGTTGTCCTCCTGTGTGTGTTAATTTTTCTTCGGGCACTGCTGCGGTTTCTTATGCATGGAATTTTGGGCAGGATGAAGGCGGTGACATTTCGGCAGCTCCGTATCATTGTTTCAACGAACCTGGTGATTATACCATTTCACTTTCTGCTACAACGGCTGCTGGTTGCACGGCTGACACACAAGTTGTGGATATGATTCACGTATACCAAGTTCCTACAGCTCTATTTTCTGCTTCTCCAGATCCTGCCACCATTCTTTCTTCTACCGTTTCATTCACGGACCTTTCCACGCCTGATGTATTGGCATGGCGTTGGGAATTTGGCGATGGTAGTATATCAACGGCTACTTCTCCTGTACATACCTATTCTGCGGATGAGTCGGGTAGTTACCTGGCTGAATTGGTTGTATGGAACCGTAATGGTTGCTCGGATACCGTTCAGGTCATGGTGGAGATAGGCCCGGAGTTTTCGTTTTTTATTCCGAATTGTTTTACACCGAATGGAGATGGTGTCAACGAAAATTTTCGTGGTCATGGAATAGGCATCAAGGAATACAAGCTGATGATTTTTGATCGTTGGGGTGACCTTATTTGGCAAACCACGACGCTGGAGCAAGACTGGGATGGTCGCGCTAATGACGGAACGCTCGTATCTCAGCAGGATGCTTTCGACTGGAAGGTTATCTTGACTGATGTCTTCGACAAGAAACATGTTTATTTCGGCCGCGTTTCAATTGTCAAGTGAGTTTTTGTAATTCAATAACAACAGAAATATACTCTAAACTGCATACTGCTCTTCAGAAAATAAATAGTACAACAAAAAATTGAGCAACCATTGAATCCTAACGTAGATTGATTATTATGGAATAAAAGAGTTTAAAATGAGTTGTGATGCTGTGAAAGTGAAAAAACACATTGTTATTCCGCATCAATAGTAACTTATCTTTTTCGTGATATCTATACTATGGATTTCAAAAAAAAACGCCCTGAATTCAGGGCGTTTAAATTATCCGTCAGCTATTATTATTAGTGACTAGCGGTTACTTGTTGATCGTAGTCGAGACCTTGTGCTTTTAAGATGTTTCTTGTTTTGATCGCATGCCAAGTCATGTAGATAAAACAAAATAACGGAAGTACGTAGGAGAAGTGGGTGTAGCTCATGCCTAGTATGTTGCCGCCGCTCAATTTGTCAATATCGCAAATTACTCCTTGTGCAGGCGGAATGATGGCGCCACCAAGAATCATCATGATGAGAAATGCTGATCCTTGGCTGGTGTATTTGCCAAGACCGGTCACCGCCAAAGCGAAGATACAAGGCCACATCACCGAACAACAAAGTCCGCCGCTGATGAAAGCGTAGGTGCTAATAGAGCCGGTAGTCGTCAATCCGATGATCATCGCCACACTGCCCAATCCCGCTACGGTCATTAGCATTTTTGCCGGACGTTCATTGGCATAAAAGAACGCAGCTATCAGGAAGAATACACAGACAACATATACATACAAGTTGCTAACGTCGTTGCCACGCAGGTGATTAACTCCAAGGATTACGGCAAAAGCAATTAAAGGCATAATTACCGTGAGTAACTTCTTGGTTGATGTAGATAGGTTGAACGCCGATATGGCTCCTGTCCAACGGCCAATCATTAGACTTCCCCAATAGAGTGATATGAATTGGGAGATGAACTTTTCGTCTAGCCCGCCGAATTCCGGTTGCTTAAGCAAGGCTCCCATGTTACTCTGCACCGTAACTTCCATGCCGACATATACGAAGATGGCGATCATTCCCAACACAAGTTGCGGATATTGCATCGCGCCCCAGCCTTGACGTTCTTTGGACGCCGTATTCATGGCATAGAAAAGTAATCCGAGTACCACAACCAAGGATCCAAATACCAGGTAAACTCGGTTGCTTTCTCCAATGGCGTCATTAAAGAATAATAAGATGATGGTTGGGATGGAGATTAAAAAAAGAATATTGGTGGCCTTTCCACTTTTCTCTACGTGCTCTTCTTGTTGAATAGCAGGGAGATTTTTGTTGGCAATAAAAAACAAGGCGACAAAGAGAAAAAGTCCTGCTAGCAATAGGTACAATGTCTTAATGGATTGAATGGTTGCATTTCCTGCATTGTTCAGATCGCCGAAGAGAATATAACTTACTGCCAACGGTCCCAGTAGTGTGCCAAGTGAGTTGACGCCGCCTGCTAGGTTTAACCGGTGAGCACCGGTCGCCGGACTACCTAAGGCGATGGCAAACGGCTGTGCTGAAGTTTGTTGCAGTGAAAATCCCAACGCAATCAGAAAGAACGAGGCGAGGATCATCGGAAACGTAGCGCTGGCTGAGGTAGAAACAAATGCTAGTGAAAGCGCACCGATCACTGACATTAGCAAGCCAAGAATGATTCCATTTTTATAGCCAATACGGTTTAAGATGTCTAATCCCGAAAAAGATGAGGCGAGATACAACAACAATGAACCGAAAAAGTAGGCGCCATAAAACGATGTGTCAATCAGTTGTGATTGGAATTGGTTGAGGCTGAAGTGTGTTTTACAGAAAGGGATGAAAATGCCGTTGGATGCGGCTACGAAGCCCCAGAAGAAAAAGACCGTCACCAAAGAGGGTAGGGCGGCTTTACTGTAGGAAGGGATGTTTGAGCTCATAGAATTGGTTTTGTAGGATATGAATGGTGTGATTGACTGGAGTGACACTGTAAATGTAAAATTATCTTTTATCAATGGGTAGGAAAATCACAGGGTAATACACGGCCAGCTTCCCTTCATAATCTACCTAAGAAAACGACATGCGATGTAGGTTGTTATTATCGATTTTCTGTTGGGTTCAGTGGAAATGCCATGGCGTAAACGGCGTATTAGTATGCCATTATTTCAATACATTTGCTAACGTCGTCGTGGTTTTTTAGCCAGTGTTTAGGTGGGCCATCGTTGGCTTCTAGGCAATGCTTGAACGATGCGAAAGTGGTCCAAAATTATATTCTGCCATGATAACTATGAAATACTCGAAATTCTTAACGGTACTCTTGTGCTTGTGTTCGTTTCATTCGAACGCTCAACTCGATTTGTCGATTATCTATGATGCAACACAGGGTGTCTCTGGGCTCGTAGGCGCTTCAAAGGTGTATATGCAGTCAGGGGCAAATGACATGCCTGGTCCGCTGGATGGATCCACCTGGAGTTATGTGGTTGGGAATTGGGGATTGGACGATGGCGTAGGAGAGTTGGTTCCCTTGGGGAATGACCGATGGGCTATTTCAATAGACCCGTTGCTGTTTTATAGTCTCGCACCTACGGGGCCAGTCGTTGGATCATCTATTGCCAGGATTGGAATGATCTTTCGTGATGAAACTGGAATGCTCACCGGCCGTGATGATAACGATGACGTAATTTATTTGGATCTCACTTCGAATCCTCCTGCTGTTTTTAATGCCAATGGTACCCCATTTGCCGGCGTAGCGGCTGCAACTTCTCCGGTATCCGTAAATGCTATCTTCGATGAGCAAATGGAGGTGGTTAAT
The DNA here is from genome assembly GCA_947465495.1 of Candidatus Pollutiaquabacter sp. GTDB lineage: Bacteria > Bacteroidota > Bacteroidia > AKYH767-A > 2013-40CM-41-45 > Pollutiaquabacter. Next base: position 24,133 of record CANIAS010000007.1, read on the forward strand.
TCTCCCAATCCATTGACTAAATCCACTGTGTTCTCTTACAAGATTAATTCGGCCACTGACGTTTCCATACACATTTTTGATGCTCAGGGACGAATGGTGAATACAGTGATTAACGAAAATCAGTCAGCCGGAGTACACCACGTTGCATGGAATGGAGATGATTTTCTAGGGAAGCCTCTGGCTTCCGGTATTTATACCTATTCCTTGTTCTCAGGTACCCGTTGTGCTAATGGCAAGCTGGTAATTGTTCGATGATTGATAGGTTGTAGTTGCTAACAAGGATGAACGATAGATTCATCGTACTACTTTAACTTCTATTTCTAGATATGACTGGTAAACCCGCTTTTGATTTTCCGGAGAAGGATTCTATTCCTGCAGAATTTGCAATAATTGAGTCAGTCGAACAACGAGAATATTTGGTAAATGGAGAGATACGCATTTGGCAAGGTCCGGTGGCTGATGTTTTTTCTCCCATATACTTAAAATTGGATGGGGTGTTGACGCAGGCACGCATTGGTTCGCAACCGGTGCTCGATCGGCACGCTGCTTTGGAAGCCATGAATGCGGCTATTGGGGCCTACGACGAAGGACGCGGAGAGTGGGCAACCATGCGCGTGAAAGATCGCATCGATTGCATGGTGCGTTTTGCTCGTGCAATGAAAGAGAAGCGAGAGGAAGTCGTTAAATTGCTGATGTGGGAAATCGGAAAGACGTTGGCGGACTCCCGCAAGGAATTTGATCGGACTATTGACTATATTTTTGAAACCATTGATGCATTAAAGAGCCTCGACCGCGATAGCTCGCGAATCCAAAAAGTGCAAGGAGTCTATGCGCAGATTCGTCGTGGACCATTAGGTGTGGCACTCTGCATGGGTCCGTATAATTATCCGCTCAACGAGACCTATTGCAGTCTTATACCGGCTTTGCTGATGGGTAATTCCGTCGTGTTTAAACCGGCAAAATATGGCGTGCTGCTACATCGGCCACTGTTGGAGGCCTTTCGGGATTCCTTTCCAAAAGGTGTAATAAATGTGATCTACGGCGAAGGTGCAGAGACCAGCGGGACTTTGATGCAGTCAGGTAAAATTGATGTGTTGTCTTTTATTGGCACTAGCAAAGTGGCCAATATTCTAAAGAAACAACATCCCTATCCCAATCGGTTGCGTGCGGCCTTAGGGTTGGAGGCGAAAAATCCCGCCATCATCATGCCGGATGCAGATATGGAACTTGCAGTCGAAGAGTGCATCACAGGCTCACTTTCATACAATGGACAACGATGCACTGCGCTTAAAATGATTTTCGTGCATGAAGATGTTGTGGAGCAGTTTATGGATAAATACCAGCGTCGCTTAAAAACCTTGAAGTCCGGAATGCCGTGGGAAGATCAGGTAGTGCTAACGCCACTTCCGGAAAAAGGTAAGACGGAATTTTTGAAGGAGCTCATCGATGATGCTTGTTCAAAGGGTGCTCGAATTATGAATGAAGGCGGAGGTGAGGTGCTGAAATCATTCCTGTATCCTGCTGTGCTTTATCCGGTGAATTCGGAAATGAGAATTTATCATGAAGAGCAGTTTGGGCCAGTTGTTCCAGTGGTGTCTTTCAACGATGTCAGTCAGCCTATTGACTATATGGTGAATTCGAATTTTGGTCAGCAGGTTAGTATTTTCTCTACCAATCCCGACGTTATTGCTCATCTTGTAGATCCCTTAGTCAATCAGGTTTGCCGGGTCAACATCAATAGTCAATGCCAGCGTGGCCCTGATGTCTTTCCATTTAACGGACGAAAGGACTCAGCAGAAGGTACTCTGAGTGTCAGTGATGCCCTCCGTGTATTCTCTATCCGTACATTGGTAGCGGTCAAACAGTCATCACTAAACGATAAAATCCTGGCGGAAATATTGGAGGAACGAAAGTCGACCTTCCTAAGGACCGACTATATTCTTTGATTTAATATTGCTCACCTTTCCGTAGCTTGCATCGGTAAACTATTTATCTATTACGCAATGATTCTTGTAGCCGACAGCGGTTCTACTAAATGCGATTGGATAACCATCGACCAAGGTGTTATCGGTGAAAAATCCAGTACAGTAGGATTTAATCCTTATTTCTGTGACGAGTCTTTTATTTTGAATGGCCTAAGCTCGAATTCTTCACTCGTTGCGATTAAAGGTAAGGTCAAAGAAATTCACTTCTATGGAGCAGGTTGTTCCAGTCCTGAGCGAAATGACATTGTACGCCATGCACTACAAAAGTTTTTTCCGGAGGCTGACGTAGAGGTAGAGCACGATGTGTTAGCATCAGCCATTGCCACTTGTGGTAATCATCCTGGCTTAGCGTGTATATTGGGTACGGGTAGCAATTCCTGTTATTATGATGGTAAAATTGTACACGATAGTAACTTCGGATTGGGTTATATCATGGGCGATGAGGGGAGCGGAAGTTATTTTGGAAAAAAACTAATCACGCATTACTTGTACGGGATTCTCCCTGAGCCGACACTATCTGCCTTTCAGTCACGGTATTTGATGAATAAGGAAATCATGATCGAACATGTGTACGCAAGTCCTGGTGCTAATGTGTGGTTGGCATCCTTCGCAAAGTTCTTTACGGAACATCCGAACGATGTCTGGGTGAGAAAGATGGTTCAAAAAGGATTTGAAGAATTTTTCGATCTCGCGGTGATCAACTATCCGGATTATCGAAAGTTGGAAGTACATTTTGTGGGCAGTATAGCCTTCTATTTCGAAGATATCTTACGCGCTGTTGGTGCATCCCGCGAAGCTAAGGTTGGTCGGATAGTTCGTCAACCAATACTTGGATTGGCAGAGTTTTTTAAGGCGAAATCAATTGCTTCGTAATCCAGCCGACTTTTATCGAAATGGACTTGGTAGATGCATCAACCATCGATAGCATTGACTGGTTGACGATATAAAAAAAGCCTTCCGATTGGAAGGCTTTCTGCATGATGAAAATCTTGTTTAGTTGTTAGCGGTGAATGATCACGCGTTTCACGTTAGCGTCGTTGCTGTTCAGGATACGTAGTAGGTAGGCGCCGCTGTAAAGTTTGCTGGTGTCGAAAAAGCCAATCGACTGGCCGGCTTGAATGGTTGTTTCCAGCACCTTGTTTCCAAGTATATCGAAGAGTCCGATTTGTGTAGCTGTACGGTTGATGTTTTTAATTTGTATCGCGATAAGATCAGACGCCGGATTTGGATAGACTTTGATCTCTTCCACTGAAATAGGCGTAATGCCTGTAGAGGAAGGAATATAGACGGTTACTTGCTCCGTGATGGTCGTTACCTTTGCAGCAGAGACTACTCCGTAAAAGGTCGGACCTACGACATAAGGGTACGCTGAATTCCAATTGCTGTCTACGGTGCAGAAATAAGCATAAGTTCCATTTGGATATTCAGGCGTCACGCAGTAGCGTCCGTTGTGTTCATCCAGGTATTCGGTTTGACCAGCAGCAGGGGCGATGTACTCATAATCTTCTCGGAAATATCCAAGTGGATAGGTGCTGCTAACGGGAGGCCCCGCGGTGACTGTTGCTCCCGTGGGAGAGGTAGTGCGGGTGGTGATGTTGCGTAACCGGTAGCTGGAACGCATACGCGTAATTGTTCCCGATCCGTTCAAGTCTTGAAAACCATATGCGCCATAAATTGGAAACCCATCGAAAGCGAAGCCGAGTAGCGGGGAGTGCTGGCTGCTATCGATGGCATACAAGCCATCAGAATCGTATAGGTTACAAACGGTGGAGATAGGATGTAAATCCAAGTCGAATGCGGAGGGATTTTGGTGATGATGATAGTTGCCCATGGCTGGATGTCCTTTCGCACAGTCGAAACCTGCGCGTTCGGCCACAATGGCATCACGGTTCCAGCTCATGGCAGCGCCAGGTCCTCCAGGGCAAGGAGGGTTACCCGGACCGCCACACAAGGCGTTGGTTGTAGCATTCCAAGCAACACCATCCCGGTAATCAAATAGCGCTACGCCGTTGATGAATATACCGATATCGCCGCCTGTTGTATTCGTGGGCGTTCCGGTATTCTGGATGGGATTTAAAGGGAACCTAAATGTGGCATTCTGGCTAGTAGTAATGGATGGATTACCGTCCAAGAAAGGGCCTGTTGGGTAGGCTGGAACGCCTTTGGTTCGTATGTAAACGTTGTTTGTGGAATACAATACGGTTTGAACGTTCGCCGAGTCAGTCATTTGAATCAATACCGAACTGCCTTGGGCGTACCGGCTGCCGGTGGTTCCATTGGTATTTTGCAGCCAGGAGGTAATGACAGGTCCCTGTGCAAAGGCAGCCAAACTTACTAATAAGAGGCTTGATAGAATTGTTTTTTTCATGAATACTGAAGGTTTAATTGGTAGTTATAGTTATTTGATTATTAATTATTTAATGATTTTATTTACCGTCGATTTCCACCCCGACTAGCTACCATGGCGGGGTCCCAGTGACTTGGGTCCATCAGAAATTTCTTGTCGGAAAGTGTCAGTAAAAACGCAAGCAGATCGGTCTTTTGGTTCGGCGTAAGTACTATGGCATGGGTAGGTTGAATCGAAAATGATGCAGGGTCAGCAGATCCGTAGTATTGGATTACATCTCGTAGTTTTTTGAAGCGACCGTCGTGCATATACGGTGCGGTGTATTCCACATTGCGTAGGCTTGGAACTTTGAAACGGAGAGAGTCGCTTGTATCGCCGGATACCTTTGCCCGGCCTTGGTCGTTTAATTGTGGGTCAACGGACAATCCGTTGCGTTCGAAGGAACGATTGGTGAACAACGGTTCTTGGTGACAGTTGGCGCAGTTGGCTTTAAATAAGGAGTAGCCATTTGATTCCTGCGTAGTAAAAGTGGTTTGCCCGCGTTGTGCGCTATCGTACCTGGATTGGTTGCTTACCAAGGTGATCATGAATTGTGAAATGGATTTTAGGGTGCGTTCTCCGGTGGCCACGCTGTCATGGAACGCACGATAGAACATGCCGCGATAGGAAGGCTGGCCGTTCAATTTTTCTATCACGTTCTTGAAATCCTCTCCCATTTCACGAGGATGATTAATGGGAGCCAAGGCCTGTACGTCCAAGTGATTGATGGCGCCATCCCACATAAATGATCGCTGCCATGCTAGGTTGAAAAGTCCGGGTGCGTTGCGGCTACCTATGCTATCGTTGATTCCGTGACTAAGAGCATGGTCGGAATGGGCAAAGGCATTGAACGGGGAGTGGCAACTAGCGCATGAAATGGTGTTGTTCCGGGATAGTAATGGATCGTAAAATAGCATTCTTCCCAAGGCTGCTTTCTCTTCAGTGAGCGGATTTTTCGAGAAATCATAGGTCGGTCGTGGCCAGCCGTCGGGAATTTCAAACCGTATTTTTTCAGGACGAAACGAAACGCCTAGAACTAACAGCCCGATTAAAAATAGAGCGATCCGCTTCATGGCTGACAAATCATAAATGCATTGACGGCTGCCTGGGACAATGAAACAGCTTTTGTGCCGGGTGACATGATGTGATTTTCTCCGGAAGAAAGAGTAGCTTTCAGAAAGCGGTTCAGGTCAAAGCAAACGCGAATTCGGTTGGATGATTTGGTTTGTAGTTCGACTTTTTTTGCTGCTAAAAAAGGGTATAGATAACCTCCTATATGATATTGTATTTCAGTATTGTATGACTTTAATGAACCAACGCTTCCTTCCGCTTTTAAATTGATATATCCACTCTGCCAGCTCCAGTACATTCCGTGCATTGGATCCAAATCTCCAGCTAAAGCTCCGCTGCAGTTACTAGTACTATCTATTCCCAGCTCAAAGGAAATAGCATCGAAGTCAGGTGCCTTTTCCATTGTAACGTTGAAACTGTGAAGTCCCTCAGGATTTGTTAGGTCTATCAAGTGGGCCACAGAATCGGTGTAAACAACTTTATCGCCCGATACCAATTTTAAATCTGTCGTATAGAATCGGAGGGTATTCATGAAGATCGTGTCGGTCCCAACCATGGTCCAATAACCGCCATCTTCCAGCCTCGATGCAGTGCAATTGAATGCGATCTCTATCCCTGAGGCAGTGGTCTTATTTGTGCAGGACAACCAGACAATTAGAAACAGAAAGCGAAGTCGGATCAAGGGAGGAGTGGGATAGGGCTGATAGACCATGCCTAGGACGATTGGTTTATTCGGACTTGTTCGGTATTAGAGTAATTAATAGTGAATGGAGCACAAATCTGACAACTCTTGACACAGTGAGCAACTAGTTTCGTCGCTGAAATTACCTGTTCGCAGCGGGAATTTCAATTTCCTTAATGGAAAGGCCCGTGGTACGCTCTAGTACGCGGGTCTTTTTTTCGTGGTAAGCCAGTATTTATTCATGGTTTATGTTAGTTTTTGATGCTAAATGAAATCATTTTTTAGGAGCAATTTGTACCTTTAGACTATCATGAAACCTCGTCTTTTATTTTTTTTGACAGTTTTATCGATTTCCTTTCTGGGGTCTTGTATCAAAGAAGAGGACATCGATTTCACCAACCTCAGTGTTTCCGATTGGAAGCCCGACCTGGCACTCCCATTGGTCAATTCAAGTTTCCGGTTCGATGATATTGCCGGCTTGACAGATTCGGGTGAAGTATACGTCGATAGCGATGGTAGAATTGTCATCGTATCGACATCTTCGTTGTTTTCGCGCACTGCAGCAGAGTTTCTGACGATCCCGGATCAGTCCGCTCCTTCGACGCTTACCATTACTTCTGCCTTGGCGTCGGCGATCAATGCCGCTGCGCCGTATGACACCGTGTCGAATTTCTTAAACAATAATTACTCGCTGAATACATCTTCGTCCATTCAAATTTCTTCGCTGCTCGTAAAATCAGGTAGCTTGGAATTGGTGATTACCAATCCAACTCCCTTGAAAGGTACTGTCGTATTGCTGATTAACCAATTGACAAAAAACAACTTGCCGTTTACGCGTACAATTCCAATCCCTGCCAACAATACATTCGGTATCAGTACGGACATCTCTGGTTACAACTTATTGCCTGGATCGAATAATCAAGTGGCGGTCAACTACGCCATCAACCTTACTAAAGGCGGAAGTTCGGTGACGGTTAGTCCCGGTCCGCAGGTTTCTGTGAATGCTAATTTTCGGTCAATCACCTATTATAGTGTGTTCGGGAATTTTGGATCACAGGTGTTCTCAATTCCATTGGATAGCGCCAAGTTAGATCTTTACTCTCGCAACCCGAATGACTCCTTTGCCTTCTCCGATCCTAGTATTTACGTCGACGTGGTCAATAGCGTGGGTATGCCATTTAGGGTCAGCAACATTTCCCTACAACCCATTGGTGATAATGGCCAACTGATTCCTTTTACGACCTCGGTCAACCAGTTTTCGGTGAATAGCCCGGGATCTGTTGGTCAAAACGTCACCAGTACGGCGGTCGTTAATAGGTCGAACAGCGACATCGTCAATGCGATGAGTCTTCGACCGGAGTACGTCAGTTATTTTGCAAACGTCGCAACCAACATTCCGACTTCCAACAATTTTATAACAGATTCCAGTCGTTTTGATGCTAAGTTGCGCGTCGAGCTTCCACTGGATGGTTGGGCTACGCGTTTTACGGTTCAGGATACTTCCGACTTTCAATTGGATAATATCGACGAAGTGGATTCACTGGTCTTCCGATTGGATATCCGAAATGGGTTTCCTGCAGGTGCTTATACACAGGTCTATTTCGCCGATTCGAACGGGTTAGTGTTAGAGACCTTGATACAAGATCCCACGCAACAACTGATTGGTGCAGCGGGTGTGGATGCGAATGGTTATGCCATTTCTCCAACTGAGCGTTTTCACGATGAGCCATTTAACCACGAACGAATTCAACGGATCATCGGATGTACAAAATTGATTGTTTATTCAATTATCAATACCACCGATTCTGGTGTACACCGAGCGGTGAAATTTACGGATAGTGATAAGCTGGATGTCAAGTTGGGCGTTAGGGCTCGTTTAAAGGTGTCACTCAATTAATACTTTCATCAATGAAACTCCTTCGAATTTCCCTGTATTTGATAAGCGCGTCTTTCATAATCGCAGCTCCTTCCTCTGCGCAACCTGGTTTTTTAATCCCATTCATGCCTGAAGTAGGAACCTCCATACAGTACCGGCCATCTGTGTTGCCTACTAACTCGTATTTCTTCAGTCTGCCAGTGCTTCCTGTTACGGATACTCGGATTGTCAATAGCGGTCTGGATTATCAGGAGGCGCACATGGTTACGTCATCCGGTATGTACTTGAACCTGGATAAACTGTTTGCCAAGTTACAGCCCATGAATACGTTGGGCGTTAATCAGCAGTTGGATGTAGTTGACATTGGTATTAAGGCAGGTAAGGGGTATTTCTCCATGAACTTAAGTCATCGGTTTGATTTCACTTTTCTGTACACTGATGATTTCATGAATCTGCTGTACAAAGGCAATGGAACCTACATTGGCGAGAATGTCAATTTATCGCGTTGCGGATTGGATGCAAGTCATTACTGGGATATTGGATTTGGGTATACGCGCAAGCTGAATGATCATTTCACTGCTGGTTTTCGTGTGAAGCGCTTGATTGGACTGGATAATATATCTACTTCTATTCAGTCGTTGACGGCCACTACTATGGAGAACGATTATACCCTTCAACTCTCCTCCAACACGGTCGTGAACACCTGCTCGCCGCTTTTGGGCAATAATGGTCCGGCCGCTGATTTGAATGGAATCTCTGGTATATCGGATTACCTGATGGGAAGTGGTAATGGAGGCTGGGGCGCAAATATTGGATTGTCCTATCAGCCCGTTGAGAAATTGGTGCTCTCCTTCGATGCTTTGGATATTGGTAAAATAACGTGGAAGTCAGTGCCTGTTAATTACCATCTAGACCGTGGAGTGTATTCCTTCTCTGGAGTGTCATTGAACCAGCTTCTAAGTCAGGATGTTGATTCGGTATCATACCTAGACTCCTTGGCCAGCTCTTTCCCTACGACGGAGACCAATCAAAGGTATACCACCACCTTGCCTTCCACCTTGATGCTTTCGACGCAGTATTCGCTCACTGCAAGTACAGTGGCTACAATGTCTTTTCGCGGCACACTTTTTCAGCAGCAATTTCTTCCTTCTTTCATGATGATGTTGCATCAGCGGATTGGAAACTTTTTTGCCGTATCGATGAATTACTCCTACCAATACAACCATGTGAGTTCTATCGGGGCAGGTGCCTACTTAAGAATCGGTGTCGTGAATTTATTTTTGTTGACCGATAATCTAACAGGTACGCTTTACCCGCTGAGCGGAAAAACATCTCACATTAACTTCGGTATTTTATTTGGATCACCAGTGAAAGCCAAGAAACAGCGAGCACCAAAAGCATTCGAAAAAAATCCTCCAGAGCCGCAGGAGCGGTATTGAGGATTAATGCATAATGGCGAGCCGAAATTGCTTTACACCATCGATCGAAGTCAATTTTAAAATATACATGCCACTTGGAATTGAACGCGTGGATAGCTCACTATTTTTATTTCTAATTACAAATCGATCATGTACATCGATGTAGATATTCTTGCCTTCCACAGAAAAAAGTTCAACTTTCAGGTTTAATTCAATTGGAAGGGTGAGGTGAAGAATGTCACTAGCGGGGTTCGGAAATACCACTACATCTGCTAATGCAGGATCAATCTCCTCAATGCCTACCACGCAATTTACTAAGGTGATACTTGACGTGGCCGAACATCCGCCACTTTCAGTGATTTCTACCTGGTAAAAGCCATTGATCGTCGGTTGGTGAAGTTGAGCAGTAGCGTTTGGAATAGGGTTCCCGTTCAAAATCCATTGATAGGTGTTGGCCGAAGTGGAGGTTAAAATGCACTGTGCCAGTGTGACCGTGGGTACTGCAGCTGATCCGCTTTGCACGAGGGTCATAGAGTTGGAGTACACTGGAGCAGATGATGCGCACGATGCATCGCTCTGCATCGAACAATAAACCACCGTTGGGAAGTTGGTAATTATTTCCGTCAGCGTGGAGCTGTTTGCTCCAGTTGCTACGGCACCATTAATAGTCCAGATGTATTGTGGATTGTTTCCTCCGTTGCTTGGAGTTGCCGTGAATGTCACGGTAGCACCCAGACAAACTGCATTTCCGCTGTTGCTCGCAATACTGACTGCTGGAATTACATTGTTGCTGATGACTATTTGAATGGAATTTGAATTCACTGGGTTGGGAGCTGCGCAACCAAGGGAGCTGGTCATGGCGCACGCAATAGTTGTTCCAGTGTTTACTAAGGTTGTAAATGTAGCGTTGTTGCTTCCCGCTTGCGGTGCGCCGTTGACATACCATTGATATCCGGGAGTGCTACCTCCGTTACTGGGAATAGCTGTCAAAGTGACATTCGTGCCTGGACACACAGCGGTGTCGTTTGTAGTAATACTAACACTTGGCAGTACAGTATTAGCAGTAACAGTTAATGGATTGGAGGTGGTGATGTTCGGAGCGGCACATGAAAGGCTGCTTGTAAGCGTGCAGGTAATGGTGCTGCTGCTATCAATAGGCGTACTAAAAACCGAATTGCTTGATGTGCTCTGAGTGATTCCGTTTACCATCCATTGATAAGTAGGCGTATTGCCTGCATTTGTACAGTTGGCTGTAAACGTAACGACGGTTCCTGCGCAGACTGCGGTATTCGATGCCGAAAGGGTGATGGTCGGTTGTACGGTAGTGACAATCAATGCTACTGAATTCGACTGCACAGGATTAGGAGCAGCACAGGCCAGACTGCTGTACATGCTGCAGTATACGATTTGATTGGTATTAACAGTGATGGTAAAGAAGGGACTATTTCCAGATTGGAGTTGGCCATTTACATACCATACGTAGGATGGATTTCCGCCTCCGTTGAACGGCGTAGCTGCGAAGGTCACAGCAGTTCCTGGACAAACATTGGTTGCAGTGGCGGAAATACTTACGCTGTCGGCAATGTTTGTCGTGTTTACCGTGTCCGTTGTCGAGGTAACAACTGCCGGTGATGCGCAGCTCAAGCTACTGGTCATCGTGCAATAAATGGCACTGCTCCCGTTAATGATGCTGGTATAAGTCGAGGTTGAATTACCCGTTACCAATTGTCCATTGTTGTACCAACTATAGGTCGGTGATGAACCACCGTTCACTGATGCCGCTGTAAATGTAACACTGGTGCCCGGGCAAACCCCGCCCGATGGATTAGTAGATACGGTTACTGATGTACTGCAAGGCAATTGTGGAATGAGTTTAACAAGATACGCGTCTGATCCTCCATAGCTGGAAACATTACTCGTATCATTGGTAGGATCTAAATCAGCTTGCGGTGCACCAAAATTGCCTGACAGGTAAATGACCGAATTGTTGCCAAGGCAGATTGATCTTCCAATATCGTATTGGATTCCTGAAATCTGTCCAGACCAACTGCAGGTGCCGTTCGAATAGTATTTTGCAATATATACATCGGCTCCACCGACGGAAGTCCTTGGGGTGTTAAAGTTGACGGTGTTAGTGAAACATCCAGTGGTATATACATTGTTCGAGTCGTCGATGGCGATATCATATCCGGCATCAGAGGCTTGTCCCCCAATTTGACGTGCCCATAATACTTGGCCGGATGAATTGTATTTCAGAATAAATCCATCGTAAAATCCTTGGTTGGTAAATATCAAGGAGGAGGTTGGGTCGAAGTTTACATCTGATTGAAACCCACCGGTGATATAAATGGATCCAATGCCATCAACTGCAATGGAATTGGAGGATTCAACATCCGGTCCACTTGTTACTCGCACCCAAATGAAGTTACCGGAGTTGTTCAGTTTAAGGACAAATGCATCGATACTGCCATTATTGGAAGTATAACCAGTGGTATAAAGAGGGTCGGGATTGAAGTCCACAGTTTGAGAATACCAGCCGGTGACAACTATATTTCCGCTGGGGTCGGCACTAATTGCAGTTCCTACATCTTCGCCAGGACCACCAATGCTTTTTGCCCAAAGCAGTGATCCGGTAGCACCACTGTATTTACTGATGAAAATATCGAAGTAGCCGTTACTGTTCAGTTGAAGTAGATTGGAGGAAGGGTCGAAATCTGCTGAGTCGGAAAACAGCCCTGTAGCAAGGATGTCGCCAGTTGCATCGAGATTGATTCTTTGTCCTTCATCGTGGCCCGGTCCTCCGAACGAGATGGACCATAGGTACTGTCCGGAGGAGTTGAGTTTCAAAATAAAACAATCCGTATTATTCGTTCCGTTGGTTGCAGTCATCAATTGGATATTTACGCCCGGATCGAAGTCTACGGTTCCTTCGAAGAAACCGGAAAGATAGATGTTGCCGTTTGCGTCAGAACACATATAAGCGACGGAGTCATTGCCGGCTCCGCCAATCTTTCCACTCCACAGGTAATTGCCAGCCGTGTCTGTCTTTAGGATAAAAATATCTTGTCCTCCGTTTGATCTCAAACGCTGGTTAGGATTAATTGCATTTACATACAAGGAATCGAAAAATACTCCAGTGTGGAAGATGTTGCCGGTATTGTCAGTGCTAATGGCTACGCTATAGTCGTTGCTTGGTCCTCCAACTGTAGTAGCCCAACGGAAATTTTGTGCTCGAGCGCAACCAATAGTGGCTGTTATTAAAAATGCAAGTATAGCATTTTTCAAATTTTTCATTGGTACAGGGGGGTAGTGGAAGTCGTAAATCCGAACTTCCTTTATAAAACGTTAATGCGTCAAAAGTAGTGAAAAAGGTCGAGCAGCAAAAGTCGTAAAAGACTTGCTCTTGCTTTCTATAAGAGGGGCCATGCCAGAGAATTGCAGTCTACGCCTTATCTGGATTAGTTTAACATTGAATCAGCAATTGATTTATAGTTGACGCAACAGTACCTTCCCAAATGTGGGAGATGCGAAGGCTCCTCGATCATAGACTTTGACACCACCAATCCAGGTGGATTCAACTACACCTGCAACCATTTCTCCTTCATAGGGAGTAATTTTATGACGGAACTTGATGATGGTAGGGCTAATCTTCATGTTCTTCGAAGGGCTCCATATCACAAGGTCGGCATCTGCACCTTCGCGAAGTACTCCCTTGTTTGGGAGGCCCAGGAATTTCGCTGGTGCAGTACTCATCCAATTGGTAATCTCTTCCAGTGAACGTTTGTGACGTTTAGCCAATGACCATACGATGGGCAAGGAGAACTGCAAGGAAGCGATGCCTCCCTGCGTGGCCATAAAGTTTCCGGTTTGCAGCTCTTTCAATTCAGCAGGAGCAGGGGAGTGGTTGGTTGCAATGAAGTCTAAGGTGCCATCAATTAAACCGCTCCAAAGTAGTGCATTGTTCGCTGCATCACGAATGGGCGGTGCGCATTTGAAGCGAGTGTCTCCGTCATGTATATGCTCTGCAGAGAAGTAGAGGTAATGCGGACAAGTTTCAGCGGTGAGTGGCAGACCTTCTAATTTTGCTTCACGAATCATTTCCAGTGAATCGGCAGACGATAAATGCACGATGTGTGTACGAACCTTGTACTTCCTGCACATTTCGATCATGGCTTTCACACCATCGTTTTCCCACTTTTTTGGTCTTGATTGCAGGTAATTTTTATAGGAATAAGAATCATTTTCAAAAACTTTCAGTCCGTCATGTTTTGATGCTAATTCGGCATGCACCAGCAGTGGCAGGTTGTACTTTGCGAGGACCGGCAGCGATTTTTCCAGTTCCTTCAACGATGTTTTTGGGAATTCTTCGTTAGCTGAGTTTGTCAGAAATACTTTAAAACCCAGCACGCCTGCTTTAATCATCGGCTCAACTTCTGCTGAATTTCCAGGGATAATTCCTCCCCAAAATCCGCAGTTGATCATCAGTTTCCCGGCAGTGGCCTCGATTTTATCCTTCAGCGCTTTTAACGTAGTAGTAACTGGTCGTGAGCTCAACGGCATGTCGACAATCGATGTGATGCCGCCGGCGGCAGCGGCTAGGGTGCCAGTTTCAAACCCTTCCCATTCCGTTCGCCCTGGTTCGTTCATGTGCACATGGCAGTCAATCAATCCGGGCATGATGACGGAGTCGCCCAGATTGGTCACTGGAAGTTCTTTGGTAGCCGCTAGTTTTTCACGTAGAATGGCAGCAATCTTTCCATGCTCCAGCAGCAAGGTGGCCGCTACTACACCTTCGGGTAGTACGACATTCTTGCTGAAAAGTGCGATGCGTTGGCTCATGCGGTTATTGCTTAAAAATATCTGTTATTGAAAGTATCTGTGGTCTAATTTTGCCATTGGTGATGGTTGTACCTATTTTAGGGAACGGAGTAAAGAGGATTTCATAATGTACTGCAAAAGACAAAGTGATGCTGTGAATGTCTTCAAAATTACGAAAGGCGGAGCCAACTCGTAGCATTGTTTTTAAAGTTACCAACCAAAGTAAAGTAATAGTTGTTTTCGTACCTGCAGTCAAGATTTGTACCTTGTGTAAAAACAAGCAATATGTCAAACGATCAATTCATGAACGCAGCTATTGAAGAGGCACGGCAAGGTTGGGATGAAGGCGGTATTCCTATTGGATCCGTTATGGTGAAAAATGGTCAAATTATCGGACGCGGTCACAATCAACGGGTGCAAAAAGGCGATCCTGTTACTCATGCTGAAATTGATTGTCTTCGAAATGCAGGCCGCGTTGGAAATTACAAAGACGTGGTCTTATACTCTACCTTGATGCCTTGCTACCTTTGTGCAGGGGCTGTGGTGCAGTTTGGCATAAAAAAAGTAATCGTGGGAGAGTCTCGTACTTTTCCTGGAGCAGAAGAATTCATGCGGAGTCATGGTGTTGAAGTGGTGAACATGGATGATGCAGAATGTGTCGAGATGATGGAACGGATGATACGGGAAAAACCACAATTGTGGAACGAAGATATTGGCAAATGATAGTTTAGGTTCTCCGTAATTAACTAAATAGCACTTTAATATTTTTCGATTTGTAATTTGTTGATGGATTCACTGGCATTCACCCCTGAGCATCTTGCCGCTTTGCAACGGTATGAAACACTGTTGGAGCAATTGCCTATTTCGGAAGAGGAGAAGGAGCAGCTGATCAATCACCTGTTGCCTATCTTACACGCGCGTTATTTATCCTTAGTGGGCGAGTCAAAGCTGGGGTTGCTGAACATTCAGCTGGAAGCATTCGTAATTCGCAGAAAGGTGGAGATGGCACGTGCAGCTATTCATCGAGGTAGTGCGGTGCTGATCGAGGTAATCGAAACGCTAATTGCCGCTGAAGCGAAGGAGCAACGTGAAAAAATAGAGCACGAAGCCCGTCGCTTACAAGATGCCTTGTTAATTCGTAAAATGGAAGTTTTGGATGAAAAGGAGGCGGCTGAATTGAAAAAACTCTTTCGCGAATTGGCGCGTCGTTTGCATCCGGATATTAATCCGAATTTAAGCGATTCCCAACGGCACCTTTGGACGCAGGTTTGTGACGCTTACCAACGTGGCGACCTCGCTAAATTAAAAGTATTGATGATCCAGGTTGATGCTCATGTCGATACTCTGGACGCTTCGAAGGTCGGAGTAAATTACCTGGAATTAATCGAGCGAGTTAAAAGTTTGCAAGCTGTACTTGATGCTAACACAAAGCAAATTGAACAGGTGAAGAATAGCTTTCCGTATACAATTCGAGAACTTATGGAAGATGAAAATTGGGTGGCTTCCCAAAATGCTATGACACGAGAAGCTACAGCGAAGGTGATGATTGAAATAGATGTTTATAAAAAAATATTGGACACACTTCTACCCGGCGAGTGACATGAGCGGATTGATCAAAATATCACCTGGATTGCTTGCGCTTATCCAAGGTCAGAATGAAGGTTTGATGCCATTTGCGCGGGAACTGGTTGTGCTGGAATGCCATGTTGCTGGAACATCCTACTTGGAGCTTGAAGAAATAGAGCCGTTATTGAAAGTGGATGATCGGTTTTTGCTAATCCGTGAACCTGATAACGAGTTTGACACCTTTGCTGTTGCTATTTATACGTCGCAAAAAGTGAAACTTGGCTTTTTACCCAAGGAAAAGAATGAGTCGGTGGCGCGATTGCTGGATGCTGGAAAACTGCTTTTTGCAGTATTAGTGAATAAGGAGTGGCAAGACGATTGGTTGAAGCTTTCAGTAAAAGTATTCTTTATCGATCATTGATGGTTTTGGTGCACTTTGCTGCAGGTCGTTTCAAGTGCCGCGCGGTTCACTTTTTGATAACTGTAAGAGGAGGAAGTAATGAGGAAAAACACCCGCCTAGAACAAAGGTGAAATTGATAGGTGTCTCGTGAAATCAATTGCTTAACTGCGATCAACTGTTTGCCAGGAGCTGTGTTACTTGCTGAAGATGTACCTTTTTTATGTCATCGCGTGATTCCTTGGCGGTTTTGGTGAAATAAGAATGACCGTTTAGGAAACTCACTTGTAGACGGTTCCACTCAAGGGTTGATGAAAGTCGCCCTGTTTCAACGAGTTCTTGAAACAAGGTGTTTGCAATAGTATTGAAATCATCCCTTCCGAGATAATCCAAGTCGGCGTCGCAAAGTATTTGTTCCAAATGTGTTTGTGGATGCTGTGGGTAGCGTGTCGCTAGAATCATCCCGCAAATGATTGAAAGGTCTTCCGGTGAATACCCGTATTCCGGAAGCTCTTCCCGCGCAAACGCTGCGCCAATGTTCTCGTGGTCCTCTGCGCTACGAAGGAATCCCAAATCATGATAGAGTGCTGCTATCTTTAGTAGCTCCAGCTGGTGTTCTTCGATAGATTCGCTTTGTCCAATGCGTTCTGCGGCTGATAGTACGTCCAGTGTGTGGTGAACGCCGTGGTAGTAAAGATTTTTGGGCAGTCCTGTTTCAAGACGTCGGATGATCTGGTCTTTGATGTTGTCAAAACGATTCATGCTGTAGTTTTCAACGCTGAAAATTGTTCAGGAACACTCATCGTAGTGGTCATTAGGAGTTGTTCGCTAAATCCGGAAAAGCATTACGGATGACTTTTTCTCTTAAAAGCTCTGTGGTGTATGGCTTGATCATAAAATCGTTCATGCCTGCAGCAGCACATTCGTCAATTTCTTCTCGCGTAACGTTGGCCGTCATGGCGCATATGCGAATGTTTCGCTTAGAAACGTTATCCATTTGACGGATTCTGCGAGTGGTTTCATAACCGTCCATTTCCGGCATTTGGATGTCCATGAAGACGAAAGTATAATCGTTCTCGGATAATTTATCCAGCGCAATCTGTCCACCTGATGCGACATCGACTTCAATTTCTGGGAAGAGGTCGAGCAAACTATCTACCGCTACCATTTGATTGAACTCGTTATCTTCAACCAGTAAAATGCGCTTACCTGTCAAGTCAACGCTATGTTCATTGGTGCTAGGGTCCGCTACAACAGGTTTTTCGCAAATGTAGTAGGGGATCGTGAAGTGGAAGTCAGATCCCTCGCCCAGTACGCTCGCTACATTTAATTCACCGCCATGCATCTCTACTAGTTGCTTCGAGATGGTCAGACCTAATCCTGTGCCACCAAACTTGCGGGTAGTATCCGAGGATGCTTGACCAAAACTTTCGAAGATGGTTCCCAATTTATCTGCTGGAATCCCAATTCCGGTGTCTTTGACGCTGAAATGAACGAGTGGGCGGGTTGTTGATGGTTCCGAAATGGTTACCGAAATAGTAACGCTTCCTTTTTCAGTGAACTTAATGGCATTACCTGCCAGATTCATAATAACTTGTGTGATGCGCGTCTCATCGCCTAGAACGTACTCCGGAACTTCTGTGCCAATATTGGTTTGGATGTCAATGCCTTTTTCTTGTGCTTTAAGTCCGAGTATGGTATGTATACTCTGGATCGTCGTGGTCAGCGGGAATGCCACGGATTCAAGTTCCATCTTTCCAGACTCAATTTTAGCCAGATCAAGGATGTCGTTGATAATTACCAATAGGTTTGCACCGCTTTTTTGAATGACGTTCAGGTATTTTGATTGTTGCTCATTCAACGGACTTTTGACCAAAAGATTGGTTAAGCCGACGATAGCATTCATTGGTGTACGAATCTCATGACTCATATTCGCCAAGAATTGTTGACGGAATTTTTGTGTTTCAATCAAGTGATCGCGCGTGATTGACAAGGCTTCGTTGGTGTGCTGTAACTCGTGCAGTGTTTCATTTAATGTTTGTGTTCTTTCCTGAACTTGTAGCTCGAGTTTTTCTTCTCTTGTACGTGCTTCCTTCAACGCAGATTCATTAGAACTTCGTAGTCTTTCGAAATTTATTCGAAAAATGTTCAGCACTAATTGAGGATGCTCCATGGACAACTGGTAGAAAAGTTGTTTTGGAATCTCTACAACGTGCAAATCGTCCCCGGCTACAATGGTTGCCGATGCGGATGCATCAGCGAGAAAACTTTCCCCTAGAATAGCAAGTTCACCCACTTGCGCCAACAGGATATCTTCATTGTAGATCTTCACTTGCCCGCGGGAAATGATAAACAATGCATGAGGTACAGTGCCCTTTTCGATTAGGATGGTACCTTGTGGATAGTTTTTCAATTCACTGCTCTCAAGAATATTGAAGGCGAGTTTTTCTTCAATATCTTTAAAAAGTACGCAGCGTGTTAGGTGCTGGTGGTGGGTCAACGACATATCGAATCGGATTCAGTTCACGCAGTGGTTGAGACCGGTTTGTTTTGGACAGGGCACAAACTGCGCTGTAGGCCAAGGTAATGATTTGGCGGCTCAAAAAAGAAATAATTTATGGACAAAACGCTTATAACTTGTAGGTTTGATGCCTTTAAAAAGGTTGATTTTTTTGAGGATTCCTTGTAGGTTTGACAACTTATAAATTAGAACAAAAATTTATCAAAGAAATGGGTGCTGGATCACTGATTGTCTTGATTATTTGTGGAATAGCATTTGCCGGAGGCGGAATTTTGCTCTCGAAAGTATTAGCACAAACTTCCACCAATGCTCAGAAAGGTCAAGCGTATGAATGTGGAGTTCCGACGCAAGGTCGCTCGTGGATTCAGCTCAATGTGGGGTACTACCTTTTTGCCATTCTTTTCCTAATCTTCGACGTAGAGCTCGTATTTCTTTATCCCTGGGCAGTCGTTGTGCGTGAAGCTGGTTGGATGGCTTTTTTGGAAATTGTCATCTTTCTATTTATTCTATTCCTGGGATTCCTCTATGCGCATAAGAAAGGAGCGTTGAAATGGATGTAAAAAAAACGTTGGATCCGTTTCCGGGTCAGGTGCACCAATCACCCGGTGGCGGTATTCTCACTGGCACGTTGGATGATGTGATCAATTGGGCAAGATCCAATTCGTTGTGGCCGTTGGTCTTTGGAACAAGTTGCTGTGCCATTGAAATGATGTCGACGGCATCTGCTAAATACGATTGGTCACGTTTCGGCTTTGAAGTTGCTCGTGCAACTCCCCGTCAGGCAGACGTTATCATCATCGCAGGTACCATTGTCAATAAGATGGGCCCTGTTCTGAAACGACTGTATGATCAAATGCCGGAACCACGCTATGTCATTGCTATGGGTGCTTGTGCTACTTCCGGTGGGCCGTTTTTTTACAATACGTATAGTGTTGTAAAAGGGGCAGATCATATCATTCCTGTGGATGTCTATATCGCCGGTTGTCCTCCGCGCCCTGAAGCACTGTTGCATGCCCTTATTACGTTGCAGGCTAAAGTTAAATCTGGCGCACCTCGCGAAAAAATATCGATTCCTGAATTACCTAAACCTTCCGCGTCATGATGAGCCACGAAGAAATCAAGTCGCTCATCTTGAATTATTCTCCGGAAGCGGTCTGCGATGAGTCGGGTCCCTGGTTGCAGGTATCGATTCAGTCTACCGATTGGTTGCCCTTGGCGGAAGCGCTTCGCAATCATTCGCAGTTGCAATTCGATTACTTGTTTTGTCTGACGGGCGTTGATTGGAAGACTCATTTATCGGTCGTCTATCATCTGACGTCAAAGGTTTTTGGACATACCGTTGTTGTAAAAGTGAAAATTGACGACCGTATAAATCCGGTGGTTGAAACAGTAAGTAATATTTGGCGCACCGCCGAACTGCATGAGCGTGAAGCCTACGACCTTTTCGGTATCCGTTTTAATAGCCATCCTGATTTGCGTCGGTTGTTTCTGACCGATGAATGGGTAGGATGGCCGCTACGGAAAGATTACGAGGATCCGATTAATATGATAAAATTATAACTAATAGTTAGTTCAAGGGAATCATTATATCCCTACTAAAAGATAAAGCGACGCATACATGCTTGAGGAAATCGGAACCACTGAACAAGGCGACTTGGTGATTAACATAGGTCCGCAGCACCCGTCCACACACGGAGTGCTTCACCTTGTTATTACCTTGAACGGTGAAACGATTAAGAAAGTAGAGCCGCATCTTGGTTATATCCATCGAAGTATCGAAAAGATGTGTGAAAGTCTGACCTACCGTCAGTTCATCTACAGTACGAGCAGAATGGATTACCTCTCCGCTCACATCAATAATCACGGTTGTGCCTTAGCAGTAGAGCAGGGGCTGGGTATTGAAATTCCACCTCGTGCGCGTGCTATTCGTGTCCTTTTGAGCGAACTCACTCGATTAGCATCTCATCAGTTGTGGTGGGGAGCCATGGCCATGGATGTGGGAGCCATTACTCCTTTCTTCCATGCTTTCCGCGAACGCGAGATGATCAACGATATCATGGAGGAGACATGCGGGGCACGATTAACGATGAACTACATGGTGCCCGGTGGTGTGATGTTTGATCTTCATCCTAATTTCGTTACCCGGACCAAAGATTTCCTACGTTTCTTCCGATCTAAATTTAACGAGTACGATGAACTGGTCACGAATAATATCATCTTTCAAGAACGTATGAAAGGTGTTGGCGTGCTTTCATCTGCCGATGCGATTTCGTACGGATGTACTGGTCCGGTGGCTCGTGCCTCTGGTGTTTCAAGTGATATCCGTAAAATAGCACCGTATGAAGGATACGACCAGCTGCAATTTGCCGAGGCCATCCAAAGCGGAGGTGATTGTTTTGCACGCTACCTCGTACGTATGCAAGAAATGCGCGAGTCACTTGCTATCATTGATCAATTGATTGATACTATTCCAGATGGTGAGTTTCAAGCTAAGACTAAAGCCGTGTTGAAATTGCCGAAAGGCGAATATTACTCAAGAGTCGAAACTGCCCGTGGCGAATTTGGAGTTTACATCATCAGCGAAGGTGCAACCACGCCTTATCGTATGAAGTTCAGGTCGCCTGGTTTTTCCAATTTGTCTGCGCTCGATCATATGTCGCGCGGATCCAAAATTGGAGATCTGGTAGCTATCATGGGTTCTCTGGATTTAGTTATTCCGGATATTGATCGTTAATGCTTACTAAATTACCAATTGTCAAGACAACTATATGTTGAGCATCGCAGGTATAGCAAATAGTATCCATCAATGGCTGAACGAAACGTTCTCGTCCGGGTGGGCTACGTTGCTGGAGTTTGTGCTGGTGGGAATACTGGTCATCAGCTTTTTTGCCTTTTTAGGATTGGTACTTGTGTTCATGGAGCGCAAGGTCTCTGCGTATATGCAGTTGCGCGTCGGACCGAATCGCGTCGGCTACAAAGGGCTTGCTCAGACATTGGCTGATACGATCAAGCTGGTCGTAAAAGAAGGACTCACTCCGGATGGCGCCGATAAATTCCTGTTTAATTTTGCTCCGTTCCTCGTATTAATTGCTTCGATGCTTTTGATGGCACCAATTGCCTTTGCCAAGGATTTTCAAATCTGGGACATTAATATTGGTGTATTATATATCACGGCTATTTCTTCCATTAGTGTGATTGGTGTGTTGATGGCTGGTTGGTCCAGTAACAACAAGTATTCGCTGCTTGGTGCTATGCGAAGCGGTGCGCAAATTGTCAGCTATGAACTCTCTGCCGGATTGGCGATAATGACCATCGTTATTCTTGCCGGAAGTATTCGTTTGAGTGATATCATCGCTTCTCAGGAAAATGGATGGTGGATTTTCAAAGGCCATATCCCGGCAATCATCGCATTTGTAATCTACATCATCGCAGTTACTGCAGAAACTAATCGTGCGCCTTTCGATTTGGCGGAAGCTGAGTCCGAACTCACTGCTGGATTCCATACCGAATACTCCGGGATGAAGTTTGCGCTGTTTTTTCTTTCAGAATATGTAAACATCTTCATTGTATGTGCGATCGGTGCTACGTTATTTCTCGGTGGATGGATGCCGCTGCACATTGGACATTGGGAAGGATTTAACCACATTATGGACTTCATTCCTTCTTCGCTGTGGTTCATGGGCAAGACCTTCTTCCTGATCTTTTTGATCATGTGGTTCCGTTGGACCTTTCCGCGCCTTCGGATCGATCAGCTTCTTAACCTCGAGTGGAAATACCTCTTGCCAATTAGTTTGTTTAATCTCCTATTGGTCACCTTCATCGCCCTAATGGGCTGGTACTTCTGATCTGATAATATACTGACGAACCATGTCCTTTTTGATTGATTACATACGTACGGTTTACAAGTCGGTGAGGTCGCTGCTCATTGGCATGCGTAAGACCGGCTATTATTTCACCCATCACAAGGAGATCATTACTCAAAACTATCCGGAAAACCGTGATACGTTGAATCTTCCTGAGCGTTTTCGTGGTGAAGTAGTGATGACACACAACGAAGCCAACGAGCACCGTTGTACCGGCTGCACAGCTTGCGAACTCGCTTGTCCGAACGGCACGATCAAAATCGTTACTAAATTCGATATTACACCAGAAGGAAAGAAAAAGAAGGCGCTGGATACGTTTGTATACCATTTAGAGCTTTGCACCATGTGCAATCTTTGCATTGAAGCTTGTCCTACAAGTGCTATTAAAATGGATCAGGCATTTGAACACAGTGTCTATGATCGACGATTATTAACTAAGAAACTGAATAAACCGGATTCTAAACTGATGGAGGGTGTAGAATGAGTATTTCAGCCATGTTCTTTTATGCACTTTCAGCTGCGGTATTGGTATCTGCAGTTTTATCCGTCACATCGAGGAATATCTTCCGATCTGCTATCTTTTTACTATTCTCCTTGATCAGTATTGCCGGAATTTACTTTTGGATGAATTATGAATTCATCGCCGCTGTACAGACCATTGTCTATGTCGGAGGTATCGTAGTCTTGATCATCTTCTCGATCTTCCTCACCCAGCAAGCGGGTGTCAGCTTACCGGCACCAATGAAAGGGCGGATGATTTATGCAGCGCTGGCTTCTATAGCTGGATTTGTTCTGGTGGTGATGCAATTGCTGGCCCATCCTTTCAAAGTGGATAATTCGGTGGTTGCTTCCAGAGGCATTAAAGATATAGGACATGGCTTGCTGGAGACAGGTGCTAACGGATATGTACTACCCTTTGAGTTGGTTAGTATTTTATTGTTGGCAGCCATGATTGGTTGTATTGTAATTGCATTAAAACCTAATTCCACCACAGCATGAACGAAGTCCCACTCAGTCACTTCCTCATTCTGAGCACTGCGCTCTTTTTTATAGGTGTCTTCGGATTTCTTTCCCGCAGAAATCTGGTAACGATCCTGATGTCATTGGAGTTGATTTTGAACAGTGTCAATATCAATTTCATTGCCTTTAATCAATACCTGTGGCCAGGTAAGATGGACGGCTTGTTCTTCACGTTGTTCATCATTGCCATTGCTGCCGCGGAAGCCGCTGTAGCCATTGCTATCATCCTTCATCTATATCGTCATTACCGGTCCATTGATGCGGAGGATGTCGATACCTTACGTTTCTAATCCCTTATAGGCCCAAATTCAATCCATGAATATGTTCACTCAAGCCGTCTGGATTCCGCTCTTGCCTTTCCTCTCGTTCTTGCTACTAGGGTTCTTCGGAAAGTATCTGAAAGGTACAACTGCGGGCTGGCTGGCCACAGTATTTCTACTTGGTGCTGCAGCTATTTCTTTCAACATTGCTTATGAGTATTTCTTTTTGTTCGGAAAAGATGCCAATGGTGTTTACCAAACAATTGTCCCGCTTAAAATGACCTGGTTGCAGTTCGCAGGTGGTTTGTCTATTGATATGGGATTACTAATAGATCCTATCGCTGTGATGATGTTGGTGGTAGTGACATTCATCTCTCTGATGGTACACCTGTACAGCCTTGGCTATATGAAAGGGGAGGAGCGCTTCAGTACCTATTACGCGTATCTTGGGTTGTTCACCTTTTCGATGTTGGGATTGGTACTTTCCGTCAATCTTTTCCAGATTTATATCTTCTGGGAATTAGTTGGGGTATCTTCCTTCTTATTGATCGGTTTTTATTTCGATCGTGCTTCCGCCATTGCTGCAGCTAAAAAAGCATTCATCGTTACACGATTTGCAGACCTTGGATTTCTTATCGGGATCCTGGTACT
The DNA here is from genome assembly GCA_947465495.1 of Candidatus Pollutiaquabacter sp. Classification (GTDB taxonomy): domain Bacteria; phylum Bacteroidota; class Bacteroidia; order AKYH767-A; family 2013-40CM-41-45; genus Pollutiaquabacter. The sequence goes on from CANIAS010000007.1 coordinate 48,648, forward strand.
TTCTTCGGCTGCTGGAACACTCGACTTTCAGACCTTAATTCAACGATTAACTGATTCAACCGGTGAAGGATTACACACGGCTACTGCTACCGGATTCCTGGGAGTTTCTGCACTAACTTGGGGCCTGTTATTGATTTTCATGGGCGGTGCTGGGAAATCGGCGATGTTCCCACTGCACATCTGGTTGCCGGATGCCATGGAAGGACCTACACCTGTTTCTGCTTTGATTCATGCGGCCACCATGGTGGTAGCGGGTGTGTATCTCGTTGCTAGATTGTTTGGTATTTTTGCTTTTTCTGCACCAGGAGCCATGGAAGTCGTGGCCTGGGTGGGTGCTATATCCTCGCTCTTTGCAGCCGTCATCGCCTGTACACAAACCGACATCAAGCGCGTATTGGCTTATTCCACCATGTCGCAAATCGGCTACATGATGTTCGCATTGGGTGTTTCCGGTGGATCTGGCGAAGCAGTCGATGGTTTTACAGCAGCGAATTTCCACCTCTTTACACATGCAATGTTTAAAGCGCTATTGTTCTTAGGCGCCGGCATGGTCATTCATGCGGTTCATAGCAATGAGTTGAAAGATATGGGTGGTTTGAGGAAACAACTTCCAGTGACACACCTTACCTTTTTGATTGCTTGCTTGGCTATTGCTGGAGTTCCTCCATTTGCCGGTTTCTTTAGCAAAGAAGCCATCTTGCACGCAGCTCACCTCACACATCCTGCTATCTATTGGATTGGCATCATTACCGCAGCATTGACCGCTTTCTACATGTTCCGGTTGTACTTTGGAATTTTCCACGGTGCTACCTCTTCGCATCATGGTGATAGTCATCATCACGGGCACGAAGGCGATTTCTTTCAAAAGCTGCCATTGATACTATTGGGAGTCGCCTCCATGACTGCTGGATTTATCCCTTTCGGAAATTTCGTTAGTTTTAGTGGACGACCGGTAGAGCTTCATACAGACCTGGCGTTTTCCATCCTCCCGGTTTCATTGTCGTTGGTAGGAATTCTAATAGCTGCCTGGTTCTATCGTAAACCAAGTGAAATGCCGGATAAAGTGGCAGGATTTTTCGGGTCGGTTTTTACAGCGGCACGTCAGAAGTTCTACATTGATGAGATCTATCTTTTCATCACCCGTAAAATTATCTTCAAGTTGATAGCAGCGCCTGCTGCCTGGTTCGATCGTTCTATTATTGATGGAACTGTAAATACATTCGGAGTAGCTGCTCAAACAGGTTCCGAGTCAATCAGTGATCTTCAAACCGGTAAGGTTCAGTCGTATGCCGCCTGGTTCGTAGGTGCAACCCTTCTCTTGATTATCGTCTTTATTTATTTCATCCATTGATGCAGCAATCATGAATCTGTCTCTATTATTCATCGTACCTGCCATCACGGCTGTTGTCATCCTTTTTACAAGGTCGTTGCAACAAGCGCGTGCACTTGCATTAGGCGGATCGGTGGTGCAACTGTTTCTCGTTGGCAACTTGATTGCTGCTTTTCAGCGCACTACTTCCGGACTCGGTGATGGTGTTTCTGATTTTGTCTTTCAACAACGTATGGCTTGGTTTCCGTCGCTGCACATCGACTACTTTGTTGGAGTTGATGGCATCTCTGTAGCGATGATCGGACTTACTGCTCTAGTTGTACTGGCAGGTGTGCTCGTTTCGTGGAATGTCACTAAACAACCTCGTGAATTCTTCTTCTTGCTAATGTTTCTTAGTGCAGGTGCTTATGGATTCTTTATTTCCTTGGATTTGTTCCTTCAATTCTTTTTCCTTGAATTGGCGGTCATTCCAAAGTATCTCTTAATTGGCATCTGGGGCAGCGGTAAAAAAGAATACAGCGCGAATAAGTTGGCGCTGATGTTAATGGGCGGTTCTGCGCTGGTATTCGTTGGTTTGCTGGGAGTGTACTTCCGCTCCGGATCTACCGTTACCTTCGATTGGCTGCGGGCTACTGGTAGTATCATGCCGGTATCCGATCAGCTTTTTTTCTTCCCATTTCTTTTTTTGGGATTCGGTGTGTTTACTGCTTTGTTCCCGTTTCATACCTGGGTGCCCGATGGACACTCTAGCGCACCTACAGCTGCCTCCATGTTCTTGGCGGGAATATCGATGAAATTAGGTGGGTATGGATGTCTTCGTGTTGCGATGTGTCTGATGCCCGAGGCTGCACAATACTACTCAGTCTACATTGTCGCTCTTGCTACCATCGCTGTGCTCTATGGTGCTTTCGCTACCATGATGCAGACGGATCTGAAATACATCAATGCATATTCATCGGTTAGCCATTGCGGATTTGTTCTCTTGGGAATTGGCATGATGACCCGCTCCTCTATACAAGGTGCTGTACTGCAAATGGTCTCTCACGGATTAATGACAGCCCTCTTCTTTGCCGCAATCGGGATGTTGTACGAACGGACACATACTCGAAAGGTGAGTGAACTAGGTGGTGTTATGAAAAGTATGCCCTTTGTTTCTACGTTGTTTTTCTTAGCCGGACTTTGTTCGCTTGGATTGCCTGGGTTGTCTGGGTTCGTTTCTGAGATGACCGTTTTTGTAGGTTCATGGGAGCGAGCAGAAACAGGTTACCGGGTTATGACCGTCCTAAGCTGCATGTCTATTGTTGTTACCGCAGTCTATATCCTTCGAGCTATCGGTTCTTCCATCATGGGAGCACCACGTTCAGCTGCATTTTTACAATTCAAAGATGCTGCATGGAACGAACGGGTGGCTGCAGCAGTTTTAATGGCCGGTATCCTCATTATCGGCATCACACCATTCCTATTAAATCAATTGATCCTTCCAGGTTCGGAAAAGATCGCCCAACAGCTTCAACGCATCATCCTACCGCTTTGATATGAACGAGATCGTCCAATTCATGCTTCCGGAGCTCGGCTTGACCGTCTTGCTTTTTGTATTGCTATTCGTCCGCATCGTTGGGAAACTTGAGCTTGCTGGGCAGGTTTGCCAGCTCATGAACATCGCATTGCCAATATTGGCCTTGTGTATGTGGTTTATGCCTGCTCCTGAAGGAGCTCAATTTGGTGGAATGATGATCAGCTCTAAATTGATTGTCACGGAAAAACTATTGCTCCTTGTAGGTACCTGGATCATCAGCCTGTTTTCTTCACCGTGGTTGCGCGGTCATCGACATCCTGCAGAATTCTACATGTTGATGCTCTCCACGCTGATGGGCATATTTTTCTTGCTATCCAGCGGCGATTTCTTGCTCTTCTTCCTTGCATTGGAATTGTCCGCAATTCCGTTGGCGGCTCTCTGTAATTTTGATTTGGAAAAACACGTCAGTGGCGAAAGTGCTATGAAAATGATTTTTTCCTCCGCCCTTTCTTCGGGCATTCTCTTATTCGGCATTTCGTTGCTGTATGGCGCAACAGGTACATTGTCATTTGTACAAATTCCTGCCCTGTTGGACGGCTCGCCTCTTCAGATCATGGCATTTGTAATGATCTTTACTGGTTTCGCGTTTAAGTTGTCGATTGTTCCATTTCATTTTTGGACCGCAGATGTCTATGAGGGTGCACCTGTTCCTGTGACTGCTTTCTTGTCAGTCATCTCCAAAGGATCAATGGCATTTGTTTTCGTTAGCGCATTATACACGGTATTTCGTCCACTGTCAGAAATCTGGTACATCGCGATTACACTGCTGGCGGTAATATCGATGACGGTTGGAAACCTCTTTGCCATTCGCCAACAGAATTTGAAACGTTTCCTGGCCTTCTCGAGTATCGCGCAAGTAGGTTACCTGCTAATAGGTATTTCTGGAAGCTCGATCGACGGAATGTCATCCGTAGTTTATTTTGTGTTGGTCTATGTATTCTCCAACCTCGCTGCCTTTGCCGTAATCACGCTGGTTTCTTCTGCCACTTCCCGAGAAACCATCGACGGTCTAAAAGGTTTTCATGCTTCAAATCCGCTATTGGCTTGGGTCTTGGCACTTGCCTTATTCTCACTCGCAGGGATTCCTCCAACCGCCGGATTCTTTGGTAAATTTTTCCTGCTTACTGCAGGTGCGGCCAAATGGAATAGTCCGGTACTCATCGTTGCTGCATTGAACATGGTGGTATCGTTGTATTATTACCTGCGTGTGGTGAAAGCCATGTTCATGGATTCATCCGACGATACCATGATTCGACTTACTCCTAATGTGTCCGTGCAATTCGCCTTACTACTTTGTACTGCAGGTATACTTCTCCTGGGCTTTTATTCCCCGGCCTACGAGTGGATTCGTTCACTTAGCTTCGGTATCTGATCGTTTTCAATAGCAAATTTATGGCCATCAACCAACATCACTTATTTGAAGACCTTGACGGCACTAAGTGCGCAGTCGTTGAAAAAAATATAAGTTCTGAGCGAGTTTCCTTTTTAAAGGCGCTTCTGGAATTCAATGGCTATACGGTAGTGGTTGTTCCTGCCGCGCCCGCTAAAGCAGCCTCGGTCGAAAGCGATGCAGCAGCCCCAGCTCCGCCTACATTGTTTACCTTGGGCGTCAGCGATGTTATGTTCAACGCTACCAACGCGGTGTTTGGACGCTTATTGCGAACACCTAATGGGCAAGTAGTCAGCCTCGATTATTGGAAACAACGATCTGGGGTCTCGGATGATCAGACGCCCTATTATCAGCGTTGATTAATCGATTACTCTTCCAACTTGTAAAGTACAATAGATCCTTCAGGAGTCGCTGTTAGTGTGTAGGAGCCGTCTGCTTGGTCAGGTAACCTTATGTCGCAGTAATAGCCATTGCCTGGTATCGGAAGTCCAGGAAGCATATTTCCGTTATTGTCATAGAGCCATAAGAGTCCTTTGTTTTTTGAGTAAAGCCCCCAGTGGTCAGACTCATACGTTAGGTTAATGGCAAATGCACAGTCGGCTGCGGGTAGATCATTGGAAGACGGCTGGGAGTCTTGCGCTCGTACCATCCATGATTTGGTGGAGTCGGCGAGTAATACCATGCGTGATGTTGTGCGTTGATTGACGGCGTTCAGCCGAAAAGCACCTGATGGAGGTGATAGTGTTCGTAAGCTCATCGAAACCACGTCGAGTTCCAGCACCATTCCTTCGTTAGTCAATAGCAGTACGTTGTTTCTGTCAGCGGTGTCTGCACGTGTCAACTCAATTCGTGTCACTGGTTTTTCAATGGGAACTGCAGTCGCTTTGCCTGATTCGTTCACTACGAATACTTTTTTATTGGTGTGTAAGCATATTTTATTTCCGATGACAACCAGCGGGGAGCTCAACTGTTGTACGTTGAACTTTTGTTGGAAGCCTTCGATTGGCCTTCCGTCCGTTTCGTATCCATAAAGTTTCCCATTTTCGCAAACGATATAAAGTTTGTCAATCAGTCCGTTGGCATCGTAGGAGCAGCAAAGTTCACTCATTGCCGGAGCCGGTAGTTGAATGGGGAAATTGCCCGCATTGTTTCCGTCCTGATCGATGACCCAAAGTTGCTGCTTGGTGGCAAATGCAAAATGAATGATGCCGTTCTTGAATAAGTCAACTGGATGACAACGGCCCATCAGTTTGTCTGGTAATGGTTTTTTAATTCGAATGATTCCGGAAGGTAGGATGAGATACAATTGATTCAACTGATCTTGTGCTGCAATTAATGGAAGTGTTCGGTTCGGGCCAGTATACAGCACATGAGGAGGAACTTCAAGGGCAGTATCCAGTACTGTTGCCCACGTCAAAGCAGCAGGCTGAATTTTTTGCTCGGTAGCATTGATCCGTACGGAAGTAGTGTAGCGATTGTTGACCTTCGTGATTTTCAGGGAAAGACTTCCAAGGTTATTGAGAAAGTTGTTTTGCGTCAACAGGGAATTGGCCCGCTGATCATCGAAGATGACGCGCGTTAATTGCTGACATCGGTTACGATCAATATAGGTCAATAGCGCTGGCCTGTCTCCTTGTAGCTGAAGTTGTCGGCGCATGGAAGGGTCTTTTAACAGTGTCTTTTTGTCTGTAAACGTGTTCAGTATACTTATAATAGCGGAGGATTGATTGGCGAAAAAGAATGTATTACCGATTCGAGCAAAGCACGTTCGTTTAACTCCTGTACCCAATTTGCCAAACCAGATGGAAGCTAGCTCGCATTCAGGCATAGTGCTAATGACTACGTTGCCATGCCGTTCAACGGTGGATCCTTTTGTAGCTGCACGCAATGATTCCAATTGCATTGTCAATCGGTCGGGGTCTTGCACACGAACAGCAATGATCTGATGGTTGGTGACATCTGTAGTTGCGGGTTCGGTGACGAATAGGCAGCATTCCCCTGTAAATCGATGTAATAGTTTTGAATCTACCTTACTTCCTAAGATACCTTCAACTTCCTGCTGCTGTTGTGTTCTCAATGGACCTGCTTCGAAGAGTCCGTTGTTGGATTGTAAATGCTTCCAGGTGGCTTGTGAACTATCGAAAGCAAACCAAGTGAAAAATGCCGTAGTGCCAGGTAACATTTCCAATAGATCTTCCGGACGGTTAATCGTATTGGAAAGATTTGCAATAAGATCGGAGGTGTCACTTGGACTGCTTGCGCCACTCATGGTAAGTCCGGTTGCGTTCGATTGCAAATTTCCTCCTGACCATTCACCAGTTCTTCCAAGTAGTTGTAATGCAATATTACCTGTTGGTGTAGTGGCATCTGTAAACAGGTCACGAATGGCGGGGAAGTGAAGGTATGCCGTTGCTTGTCCGTTGCGACTGACGGGTTGGTATATTGAGTTAAATGATTTTTGTTTTCGTAAAGGAATTCCGCTACTCAGTTGCCGTATGGCATTTTCGACTAACAACGCTGAACGACTGTAGCAAAAAATACCATTATAGATGGTGAAACTAATGGCCGGCTTCTCAGATTCATGGATGGTGGTGCTTTCGAATTCACGCTCCAACCAAGTAGATTCTTTAAAATGCGTTTGAACGATGGACGTTGCTTTTTGCGCACTGACACCCGGAGGAAGGTCTGTTGACCAAAGCCAATCGGTGGTGCGACTTCCGGATGGATGTAAGGAGAGGTAAATAATTTTTTCTTTCCATACACTCGCCATTGTTTCGTTCGTCGATAGAGCGGAATCCAATTGGGATGCGAATTGTTCAAACGCTTGGAAACTGCTGTCTTGTTTGACCAGTTTCCAGAGCGATGAGTTTTCAAGTTTTACGGCAATGTCGTGACCTCCTTTTATTTCCAAAATCAATGCAGCGTCTCCTGAAATGGCGTCTTGCGGGTTGGATAGGATAACGGAATAGCGTTGGAAATAATAAAATCCCAACGCAGCGACCAAGGTCACTACCATGGCGATCAATGCACCGCGTACCATTTGTTTCATGTAGGAAATGTAGCCAACCCTTCCGTCAGAAGTACACGCATCCACCTCGATGTATTTACACGGTAGTGTTAAAAAGGAATAGAGAGTTGGTCGGGTAAAAGTCGAAAACTCAAGCGATGGTGCGGACTTATTCCGTGTTCAAGAATCGCCTTTCGATGAGCTGCTGTGCCATACCCTTTGTTCTTGCTCCATTGGTATTGCGGAAACTCAAGGTCCAATTGCAGCAACAGGTCGTCGCGGTAGGTTTTGGCTAATACCGAAGCAGCTGCGATGGAGAGGTACTTCGCATCTCCGCCAATAATGCAATGGTGAGGAATGTTGTAATACGGAGTGAACCGGTTGCCATCAATCAGCAGCAAGCCAGGACGTTCGGACAAGGTGTTAATAGCCCGGTGCATGGCGAGAAAGGAGGCGTTTAAAATATTGATTTGATCGATTTCTTCCCGATCAACCTGACCCACCGACCAAGCAATTGCTTCTTGCTCAATTTCTGTACGAAGCTGATAACGTTGTTTCTCAGAAAGCTGTTTGGAATCATTTAGCACCTTACTTCGGTAGTCCTTGGGTAATATCACCGCTGCTGCAAATACAGGTCCCGCCAAACATCCACGACCGGCTTCGTCGCAACCGGCTTCCAGTAATCGCTGTTGGTAGCTTCTCTTAAGCATTCGTCGCAAGGTGTCAGCTGTTCATGGTCCGTAGCATGCTTTGCCAAAGATTTTCTGCCGTGTGATTCCAGGAGAATTGAGCACTTCGTTCCAGGCCCTTTTGTATGAGACCGGTTCTTAGCGGTTCGTCATTCAGCAATTGCAGCATCGCGTCACTCATGGATGTAGCGTCGAATGGATTCGCCAGTAAAGCTGCGCCTCCCGCGACTTCTGGCATGGACGTGACATTCGAAGTAATCACAGGTACTCCGGATCGCATTCCTTCGAGAATAGGAATGCCAAATCCTTCAAAATTGGAAACATACATTACAGCAAATGAAGCGGCAGCGATGCGGTGCAGTTGATCCTCGTCCACCCGGCCGGTGAAAATTACGTCGGAACGGTGTTGTAAATTAGACAAACAATCTTCCATCTCGTTGGTCCACCAGCGCTTGATTCCGGCAAAAACGAATTTGATAGTTGATCCGCTGCGCGATTTGAAATCGTCAAATGCTTTTAAGTGGTGAAGGATGTTCTTCCGTGCATGCAAGGCGCCGATAAAAAGGAAGTAAGGCTGTCCGTCTGTTAGCGCTTGTCGCACACGAGAAATTGTAGCAATGTCCAGAGGATGGAATCCTTCGTTCACTCCGTTGTACACTACGTCAATCTTTTCAGCCGGAACCTGGTAGTACTTCGAAATATCATGGCGGGAGAAATCAGAAACGGTAGCAATGCGGTTGGATTGACGGGCGTATTTCGGAAAGTAATGCCGATAGTAGGTTCGGTTGAAGAAAGGTAAGTCTCCCGGATAATGCTCGAAGTTGATGTCGTGTATGACCGTTAAGGTCTTGACCTTGGAACGCAACGACATGTATCCGTCTGGAGAAACGAATAAGTCTGGCTTGATCTCTTTAAAGATTCGCGGCAGCGTGTGTTCATACCACCAGTACCATAGCAAAGGGTGCCTGGCGGGAGGTCCGGCTGCAATACCCCGCACGTTTGGACCGAAAATATATCGGTTATCAAATGGTCGGTCAAATAAGAAAATGAATTCGTGTTCCGGGTGGTTGCGGGTGATGCGGCTGAATGCTTCCAGACAGAAATAGCCGATGCCTTCGAGTCGATGGGGTAGCAGCATTCGGGTATTTACAGCTATTCGCATTGCTGTAAATTTACAAAGTAAAATCGTACCAAAGAGGCGTTAACTCCCCCTGATTCTGTTGATAACGTGCTGAAACCTTTCGTAGCAAGAAGCTGCCCCGGTGTTTCATTTATCTTAATTTTGAAATTAATGAGATTTAGTATTCCTGTTACCTTAAACGAATTAGCTGCATTTTCCGGTGCAGTTGTCATCGGCGATGGCTCCATGTTGGTGCTGGGCTTAAATGAGATTCATAAAGTCGAAGCTGGAGATATCACATTTGTCGATCATCCTAAGTACTACGATAAAGCGCTCTCTTCCGCGGCTACGTTTGTGATCATCAACAAACAGGTAGATGTTCCTGCTGGAAAGGCACTGCTTTATCACGAAGATCCCTTTCGTATATACAATTCCATCGCCCGCAAATACCGTGTCTTTAATTCCAGTACCACTGCCGTAAGTGAAACGGCTACGATTGGTGAAGGCACCGTACTGCAGCCCGGCGTTTTTGTTGGTCATCATGTAAAGATTGGTCGAAATTGCCTTATCCATTCCAATGTGAGTATTTACGATCATACTGAAATTGGCGATGATGTAATCATACATGCTAATTCGGTCATTGGTGCGGATGCGTTTTATTTCAAACGTAGGCCAGAAGGGTACGATAAAATGTATTCGTGTGGCCGTGTTGTAATTCATGACCGCGTTGAAATAGGAGCGTGCTGTACCATTGATAAAGGTGTGTCTGCGGATACCATCATTGGTCAAGGAACAAAACTCGATAATATGGTCCACATCGGACACGATACGATAATTGGTAAAAATTGTCTTTTTGCCGCTCAGGTGGCGATCGCAGGAGTAGTGACGGTCGAGGATGATGTCATATTGTGGGGCCAAGTCGGTGTTCAGAAAGATTTGACCATTGGAAAAGGAGCTGTGGTGCTTGGCAAGTCAGGCGTTCCTAAATCCATTGAAGGAGGAAAAACGTATTTCGGCACGTTAGTTCGGGAAGCAAAAGATAAAATGCGTGAAATTGCATTGATCAGACAGTTGCCCGAAATACTGGAACGAATCAAGCGATCATGACAGTGGCCGAAAAAGGCAAGACACATAAGACGTTGGCGGACGCCGGAGATACCTTAGTGGCAGAGCTAGGTATTAAAAAGCTGCAGTTGCACTGGCTCCTGCAAATCACTAAAGCCATCAATTATAATTTTTCAACCAAGCAATTGCTTGATGTCTTTGAGCATGTGCTTAATAGTCAGTTGCGGGTTGAAAAACTAGCTCTATTCATCCGTGAGCCGTCCTGGAAATGTGCGCTCATGTATGGTACTGATACCACTTTTGCCGGAATCGATCTTGATCGTATTCTCTCCGAGCTAAACAAGTTGCACAACCAGGAACTGAACCCTGAATTATGGGTTCACTCGTTTGAGACCATTCTTCCAGTTTATCATAAGGATCAGCTACTGGCATATGCCTTGGTTGGTGGAACGGCTAATAGTGTCATTCCGAAAAAGAATGAGCTGATCTCCTTCATTCAGACGATTACTAATCTGATTGTTGTAGCCATAGAAAATAATCACGTTTCCATCGAGAAAATTCGGCAGGCGGCGATGAAGCGTGAGCTTGAATTGGCTGCTCAGATGCAGAATATCCTTTTCCCAATTACATTACCGGATACGCCTGATTATCGCCTTCAATCGTATTATTTGCCCCATCAAGAGGTGGGAGGGGATTATTACGATTATATACAGCTCAACGAGGATGAATTTGTTATCTGCATGGCCGATGTTTCAGGAAAAGGTATACCAGCTGCATTGCTTTGCTCCAACTTTCAAGCGAATCTCCATGCACACGTGCATGTCATCCCCACGCTAACGGAGTTGGTTAAGCTGCTAAACAAGAAGGTATTCAAAAGTGCGCAAGGGGAGAAGTTCATCACGTTCTTCATCGGTCGTTACAACGTCAAAACGCGCGAATTGACCTATGTTAATGCTGGACACAATCCTCCCTTTCTCATTCATGAGAAGGTGGTTTATTTATTGAATGAAGGTAGTACCGCGTTAGGCATGTTTGAAGAGTTGCCGTTTGTCAACGTTGGTAAAACCTACGTTCCAGGCAATGCCTTTCTACATTGTTATACAGATGGTGTCACAGATGTCGAAAATGAAAAAGGGGAGGATTTCGGCTCGTTTCGCTTGAGAGAGTTTTTTACTTCACGAGCGTCTGAATCGGATCTGAAGAAAGTGCAACAGCAATTAGTAGATACACTCTTTTCATTCAAGGAGAACGGGATGTATACGGATGATATTACGCTCTTGAGTTGCTGGTTCAAGGGCTGATTTCAATCAATCAGTTATTGTGAATTCCTGGCTGGGGTTCTTCTCCAATTTTTTCTTCTTCGCGGTGGTGGTATACGTCAAGAGATACTAGCATTGCCATGTAGGCCCAAAAAGGAACGGAGAGCTTGTCGGTGTCCAGGAAATTATTCAAGGTGCCATGTACGAGATAGGTAATCAATCCCAAGAGAATGCCAAGCATCAAAACGCGTAATTGTTCATTCCGCGTATTGGAATAGACGACCGTTGCACTGAACAAGGTCACAATGGCGAGAATGATCATGTTGACCATGCCAAATATGCCTGATTCAGCCAGAGGGCCGATGTATTCAGAGTGTGCATTACCTCGGTCGCCTGCGTTAGTCGAGATGGTTGTCATTTCATCAGACTTTTGAAAGGGTGCATAATTGAATTGATACGTGCCTGGTCCCCAACCCAAAAATGGACGTTGTTCCCACATCCGAATGGCAGAGTGCCAACGGTTGATGCGTTCCAGATTGGAGGCATCGGTAGAGATGTTTGAAATGGATTGCAGGTGTTTATTGATGTCCGTGGCAGAATCCTGGCGGTTCTTTTCCAACTTCATTAGGATGTCGTTCTGAAAGGTGAGGAATAATCCGATCAGAATTGTTCCGCTGAAAAATACTTTCCAGAATCCAATGCGAAAGTAGTAGATGAAAAAGCAAATAAGCGCAATGAGTAAACTGATCCAGGAGGCGCGTGTGTAGGAGAGGATGATGGCTGTTACCAGTATAAACGATGCAATCGTCGCAAAAAAGCGTTCGTAAGGAAGCGTGTTGCGTAGTCGTGTAAATGCTATGAGCACTGGAATAAACATGGCCAACGCAGCAGCATACGCGGTGTGGTCATTGTAAAAAGGATACATGACCCAATGCGCGGCTTTCTGGGTCCATCCTTGTTGCGCATGTTGAAATATCGTGTAACCAATTACGATGATAAGTCCCAAAGAATAGAGCCAGATAAAGCGATGGATGTTTACTGTTTTTCGAAATAATTGAGTTCCTAGCAAGTAGAATGGTACAATGAACCAACATTGAGAAAGTAAATTTTTGAAAGACACGACTGGCATAGTGCTCGTCAGCGAGGTGATCAGTTTCCAGATTAACACCAACGCAATGGAAAGCGTTACTGGATGAAAAATAATTTTCCGGTCGAATCCTCCGCCGTGAATGATTTTGAATACGGTGATGCACAAAACTCCGAAAAGCAATGGCTCCGTTGGCATGCTGATGGCCGGACCGCTCGACTTGTCGTTCAAGACAATGGCAAGAGGAGTGCAGAACGCAATTAATAAGAGGATTGTATCTAATGAATAAACGGCAATCAGTCCGATGGCCAAGACAGCTGGGAACGCAGCTGCCCAATACATTTCTTTGCTCAGAAAATAAATGACAGCGGCAACAAAAGCCAAGCTGATACCATAAAACCAGGCCAGCTTGACGGATTCATGTTTTTCCGTAGACATACCGTTGTCAGTCGATATCGGCACTAGCTGTGTTTTTTTGCGAATCAATAATTAAAAAACAGATGAAGGCCAGGAGTAGTGAAGAGGATACCGTGATTAGTACAATTAACCAGCGGATCGGCCAAGCTTTCTTGTCCGATGGTTGTGGCTCTGTAACGACGTTGGTATAAGTGAGTTGCTTATACACATCGCGGTAGGCATTATCAAAGGAAATTTTTAGATCGTTGTAGTTCCCGCGGACGCGCCAGAGATGCTCCGTTAATTCATTGAACTCGCCACCTTTCTCGCGCAAGGCAAGCATCATTTTCTCGGCTTCATTGATTCCTCTGGAACTTCCAGAAGCAAGTATCCTGAAATAGCCTTCGAAAGCTCGCTCTGATTGTGTCTTGTAGTCCAGGATTCCGTATTCCATACGGAGATTGCGAAGGTGGAATTCCATGGAATCCATTTCTTGTTTCTTGCGCTCCATTTGATTGCGGCAGATAATCATTACTTCCAGTGATTTTTCTGCCTGAAGCTTACGAGCTTTTAAGTTGAAGAAATGGATGATTGAATCTACAATCTCAGAAGCAACTTTTGGATCAGTATCGAATGCAGTAATTTCCATGGATTCGTACTCAGTTTTCTTGATTGTAACGTTCTCTTCAAACTGGGCGATAGCATCGGTCATGAAATGCGGGTTATTAGCCGTGTCGATACCATAGTGACGGAATAAGTCAAACGATTGGATTACTTTGTTTCGGATATCCGATGATTGTGCAATCTGAAGCATCTGCTCGGTAGGACTTTCGTTACTATAAGCAATCAAGTTGGATGGATAAATGAGTGCGAATGATTTGTACTTCGGTTTCATGAAGTAACTTGAAGAGAAAATCGCTGAGGCCAAAAAGGCAATGCCCGCCACCAGTAAAAGATGTTTGCGTCGTCGCTTGATCAGTTCGATCAGCTCAAGGGAATTGAAGAAGGTATTATTCATGTTTGAGGGTAATGTGGCGATGATAAATTCAGACTTCCAACTGGCGGATACGGTCCAAGAAAAGAAGTAGGATAAAAGAGACCAGGAGGGTTCCGAGTGTAGAAAGTACAATGATTAGCCAGCGAACAGGGGTGGCCTTGCGCTCGGATTTGTTGGCTTTGTTTACAATAAATTTGTTCGACATCCCTTGCTGGGAGTCAATCTTTAACTTATCCAATTGCGCTTTAAGCCGGGATGCATCTTTGCGGTCGATTTCAAGTTCTTCCGTTAAGGAAACACTCGCACCTCCGAAGTCAGCCAGTAGATCCATTTTCTGCTGCAAGGAACGCAAGCGTGCCAAAGCGCCGCCGATTCTCGCTTTGGTTTGTATGACTGTTGTATCCTTGCTGTCCTGTCCATAATAGGATTCCAGAATGGTCAACGATGCTTTTTCATTGCTGAAGGTAGCATACGACTTGGCGTATTCTTCGCTCCAAATTTTCGACTGATTGGTGTAGTCAATCACTCCCCTCCTGCGAATTCCTGCTAACGAATCTTCTTTGGCTGCCATGTCCGCCAACTTGCGCTGGTAAGCCGTTTCTACTACGGCCAAGGCTTCTAATGCACGCTCCCGTTGAATTCCGCTCTTGGTGGAATCCATCAAGGAGGCAATATCGTTGGCAATATCGGCCGCCGTCTGTGGGTCGCGGTCTAATACATCAATCCGTACCGACATAAACTCCGTCCGTGCAAAGGAGATGTTCTCGCGATACTCTTCATTCAAACGGGTAACCGGAAATTCTTCCGAAGGATTGATGCCGTAATGATTCATCAGGTCGTACTTGCGAATGATCGCATCACGAATAACATCTGAATTCAGAATTTGTAGAATCTGTTCGGCCTGCTCTTCGGCCCCAAAAGCAAGAATGTCTTGTTTGTCGGAGGTGTTTTCTTCCAACAATGCTTTACTCAACGAGCTGGTTGCTGGCGGAAAAAAAACGACAGAGGAGTGATACTTAGGTGTGATAAAGGCAGGTCCTGAAAAAATAAAAGAACCAATCGCTGCCAAACAAGTGGTAATCAACAACGGCTTTCGCCACCTAAAGGCCTGGACGACCAGACTGGTCGATTCCAAGTAGCTGGTTTCCCGGGCTTGCTGAAACATTCTAGGATAGAATAGAGCTTAAAATAAAGGATTCCAAAGGTAGGAAAGTTAACGGAAACAGGAAAGCTTTTTGCATTCTCACGAAGGCATTAAGGATTTGAAAATTAGCATTTTAACAACCTTGGCTGAAAGAAGCTATGCTTCGTCGTACCGGACGATTCTGTATAGACTTTTTGGCTGAATCAATTGTAGTATAAACGCCACGAGGAAGCAGCCACAACTGGCAATCACGAATTGCAACATCCAGGGAAGTGCAAGTCCTGCAATACCGTAGTTCAGGCCAATGCAGGATCCTACGAATATCCCGACTCTAGTCAGAAATCCGGTGTTGGTAGTAAATGCAAAAGTCCGTTTTACCATGATGATTTGTGCCAAGCAAGTAAATACTTGGGTCAGAATACTTGAAATAGCGGCCCCGGTTGCCTGGTATTTTGGGATCAACACGAAGTTTAACAATACATTGAAAAGCATCCCAATGCTGGCCATGATGTTCAGTTGGCGAAGACTCCCATTTGCAGTCAATAAAGTACCGTAAATGTAGGTGGCTGAAATCGGAACAAAGCAGCACATCAGAATTCTGAAAACTGCTGCCGATTCATCAATGTGCTGACCTTCGTACAAAAGGTCCATAATGTGATAACTGAAGAATGCGCAGCAACAGGATACAATCATGGCTGGAATTACCAAGAGTGAAAATGAAAGTCCCGTAATCTCTTGTACATTTTGTTTTAACTTAATCATTCGTGCGAAAATCGGTAATAACAATCCGGCAAATAGGAAAGCAATCATGTTCGCAGCATCCAGCAATCGGTATGCAGAAGCATAAATGCCCGCTTCCGTTGCACCTACACGGAAGGGCAACAGTCGCTCTAGCATCACGCCGTCAATCCGGTTGTAAAAAGTCATAAGAAGTACCAGTACCGCATAGGGGTAGCTTTTTTTCAGAATCATCACGAAGAAGGGCCAACTAAACGTAAAGCGACGGACTTTAGCCTTTTCAATGACCAAAATGAAGGTGATGATACTTGTAATCAGGTAAGCGGCGGTCTGGGCATAGATGAACTTCGTTTATAGCATACATAGTTGTCCGATCCCAGACTA